>CAIYQA010000111.1 GCA_903928175.1 uncultured Spartobacteria bacterium
CGCATCCGCCGCACACCCCGCGAAAAGTTCGTTTCGGCGGGACGCCGAAACCAGCAGCCGGGACGGCTGCGCTCCCCGGACGAATCGCTCTGCACCTCACCCACTTTGAATCACGCCCGGCGCAATGGCGGAGCCCGTTTGACACTTGCCGGGTTTTGCGTAATAAGGACCTATGACCCCCGTCTGCCTCCGCAAAATCATTGCCGTGCTGATGGGCGTCTTTCTGGGGAGCGCCCCTTTGCGCGCCGTGCAGGTGTATGGAACCAGCGGCACCAGCAGTACGTACACGACCGCGCCCTCAGACGACTTCGGGTTTGCAAATGTGGCGCAAGTGTTCGACTCGAAGGACGGTTTTTACACCAGCGGTGTTTATCTCGGGAACGGCTGGATTTTGAGCGCATACCACGAGGTGCGCAGCGATGATAGCGGAACGGGCGGGTTTCTCTTCGGCGCGGTGTTGCTGGATGGCACCGCGTATAACGTGAATGCCGCCACGGCAACGCGCATCACGGACCCCGTCACCAAAAATCCGGTGGACCTTGCCTTATACCAACTGGCCACGGTGCCCACGGACCCGAATTTGAAAACGCTGACCGTGTCGCTCACAACCCCCGCGACCAACTCGAGCCTGATTTTGATGGGCAACGGAGTCAACCGCGCGGCCACCCTCACCAACTGGAATGCCGCCTGGACGGAAATAGGTGGGGCCGGCACCTACTCTGGCTACTATTACGGAAGCGGCCAATCGTTGCGCTGGGGCAACGGTTCTTTGGCCGGCACTTTATCGGCAGATGACGGCTTCGGGATTACGACGTTTCTCTACTCCCTCTTCAAAAAAACCGACGGCAGCGCCATGGCGGCAACGGGAGACTCGGGCGGGGGCGTTTTCTACAAAAGAAACACCGCTTGGGAGTTGTGCGGCATAATGAATACCGTGGGGGGCTTGAGTGGACAGCCGGCCAGCACTTCCGTGGTTGGCGATGGGGTTTACGCCGCGAATCTTTCCACTTACCACAGCCAAATCAATAGCGTCGCGGGGGTTCCGACGATCACCACCCTTTTGGGCTCGCAGACGGCCATCTGGGGAACGTCGGTCACCCTTTCGGTCAATGCCACCGGCTTTGGAACGTTGAGTTATCAATGGTATAAAAACAATGTGGCCATTACGGGGGGCACCCAATCCTCCTACACAATATCCAGCGCAGTCACCGCAGACGCCGCCAACTACACCGTGAAGGTCACCGACCCGTATGGCGCCACGACTTCCAGCATCTACGTTCTCACGGTCACGCCCCCGACGCATTTGGATCTCTGGCGGCAAACCTATTTCCCCGGCAGCACTGCGACCTCCGGTTCCGGCGCCGACAGCGCCACCCCGTTGTACGATGGAGTAAGCAACCTGATGAAGTTCGCCACGGGTATGGACCCGACCCAGCCGGGCCTCAGGCCGGGCACAATCGACGTGAGCGGAACCGATCTGCTCTTTACCTACACACCCAGCGCAGGGGCGGTGGCCGACGGCTTCACCTTCACGGTGGAATACAGCGATACCTTGGGGATCGGCAGTTGGTTCTCGGACATTGTGGACCAGGGGATCATCGGCTCGGGCGGAGCGCCGGTTACAGCAACGCTCCCCCAAGGCTCGGGGCCCCGCCGCTTTCTGCGCCTGAAAATCAACAAGCCGTGAGGCTCACCGTGCCTGGAGCATTTTCGTTTGACGTTGTCGCATTGATTGTGCGCTGAAAGCGCAAGGGAAACCAGCCCAGGGCAGAGCGCAGCGTCGCCCTGGGTGCCGTGCAACAACCGGTTGCGCCCTGCAAGGGCGCTGGTAAGGGGGAGCGGATTGAGCGCGAGCGTTTCCCAGTGCCCTTGCTGGGCACGGCTCCTCTCACACGCATACCCAGGGCGCTGCCCTGGGCTGGTTTACTCAGCCCCTTCAGGGCGAGAGGAATGCGACAAATTAAACCGAAACCGGTCTAGCGTTTGCGGGATCGGTAGGCGCTGGGGCTGACGCCGGTCCAGCGGCGGAATGCGGTGGAGAAGACGCACGGCTCCAGGTAGCCGCACGCCCGGGCGATGGATTGAATGTCCATCTGCGTGGTCCGCAGCAAGCTCTGCGCCCGTTCCTGGCGCAGCCTTTGCAGGTACAGCGCGGGACTGGTGGCGCACGCGCTCTGCATCGCGTTTTCCAAGGAACGGCGGGACATCCCGGCGATCCGGCAGAGATCGGCCACCGGCAGCGGTTGATCCAGGTTGCTGCGCGCATAGGAGAGGGCCCGTTCCAGGCCGGTCGGCGAGCGTAGGCTGCTCTTGCGTTCGTGGAGAAGCCCGGCCGGTTGGCGGAAACCCTCCTTTGCGGGAACCCCTCCCCCGATCTGCTGAAGCAGCCAGCGCGCCGCAATCCGGCCGAGTTCCCGCCCCGGCAATTCGTAGCTGGAGAGAGGAATGCCCGCGTAGAGCGATTCCAGGCGGGTATTGCCCACCCCTATCACCGCCAACTCCTCGGGCACCCGCCACCCCAGCTCGCGCGCGGCCAACACGGCGAAGCGGGCCAACCGGTCGGACGCGGCAAAGAGCCCCAGCGGACGCGGCTGCGGGCGCAGAAACTCGCGGATTTGCGCCAGCGAGGTGCCGCTGGACCGGGTGCAGGCGGAGGCAAGCGCCCCCGCAAAGCCCACAAAAAGCTGGTTGGAAGCATACTGGCCCGGCGCACCGATAAACGCGAACGCCCCGGCTCCGTTGTCCCGGAGCGCCTGGGCCGCCCCCCGGCCCATCGCCTCGTAGTCGGGAGTGATGGCCGCCACGGTCTCCATGTGCGAACAGTGGGCAAGCTGAACCACTTTCACCCCGTGAACGCACAAGGTCTGCACCCAGGCGTCGCTCACAAAATCGCCGATCGCTCCCGCAAGCTCCTTCATCTCGGCAAGCTGCCGGAGAATCGCCTCGTAGCCGCCCGTCAGGACGAGGATTTCCCACTGTTGCCCCGAACCCATGCTCTCCCGAATGCCCTCAAGCACCGCCAGCTCGGTTTCCGTGATGGAAGGGAAGGCCACGGCCACGATGCGCCGCCGAGGAAGCGTGAGATTTCCTGTTTTTCCCATGGATTGCGCATATTCTAAAGCAATATTTGCGCGTTTGCGCAATGACAAAGGCCAAAAGTTCCCTTTTAATCTCATCCATGAAGAAAGCACTCATCACGGGCATCACCGGTCAAGACGGCTCTTATCTAGCCGAACTGCTTCTGCAAAAAGGCTACGAGGTCCATGGAGTCATCCGCCGGGCCTCCACCTTTAACACGAGCCGCATCGACCATATTTACAACGATCCCCACGCCAAGGGCGCCCACCTCACGTTGCATTACGGCGATCTGGCCGACTCGGTGCAGATGGTGAAGTTGCTGTACGATTTGAAGCCGGACGAAATCTACAACCTCGGCGCGCAAAGCCACGTGCGGGTTTCCTTCGACATCCCGGAATACACGGGCGACGTGACCGGCTTGAGCGCCGTGCGTCTGCTCGAAGCGGTGCGCGAAGCCGGGTTGAGCCGTGACGTCCGCTTTTACCAGGCTTCCTCTTCGGAAATGTTCGGCAAGGTCCACGAAGTGCCGCAGCGGGAGACCACGCCGTTTCATCCGCGTTCGCCCTACGGCTGCGCCAAGGTGTTCGCCTACTGGCTCACCGTCAACTACCGCGAAGCCTACAACCTGCACGCCTCCAACGGCATCCTCTTCAACCACGAAAGCCCCCGCCGCGGCGAAACCTTCGTCACGCGCAAGATCACCCGCGCCGCCACCCGCATCAAGATGGGGCTCCAGGACGATCTCTTCCTCGGCAACCTCGATGCCAAGCGCGACTGGGGCTATGCCAAGGAATATGTGGAGGTGATGTGGCTGATGCTCCAGCAGGATAAACCCGATGATTACGTCTGCGCCACCGGCGAGACGCATACGATCCGCGAATTTTGCCAGGAATGTTTCGGGCTGCTCGGCCTCGATTGGGAAAAATACGTGAAATACGACACCCGTTACGAGCGCCCCAGCGAAGTCGAACTCCTGATTGGCGATCCCGCGAAGCTCAAAAAGCAAATCGGCTGGGAACCTAAAACGAAGTTCAAGGATTTGGTGCGCATCATGACCGAGGCCGATCTCGAACTGGCCCGTCGCGAACTGGCATACAGCGGCACGGCCTGCAAGTAACGGGTTTCCCACGCATGAAGTTGACTCCTTCCACGCGCATCTACGTCGCCGGGCATCGGGGCATGGTCGGTTCGGCCATCGTCCGCGCGCTGCAAGCCCGAGGGTTTAAGAACCTGATCCTGCGCACCCGGCAGGAACTGGACCTCTGCGAAGGGGCGGCTGTGCGCAGCTTCTTCGCCGAGGAGAAGCCCGAGGTGGTCGTGGTCGCCGCCGCGCGCGTGGGCGGCATCCATGCCAACAACACCTATCCCGCCGAGTTCATCCACGAAAACCTCGCCAGCGCCCATAACGTCATCCACGAGGCCTGGAAACACGCCACCCAGCGCCTGCTCTTCCTGGGAAGCTCCTGTATCTACCCGCGCGAAGCCCCGCAGCCGATGACGGAGGAATGCCTGCTCACCTCGCCGCTCGAGCCGACCAATGAAGCCTACGCCATTGCGAAAATCGCGGGGCTGAAGCTCTGCCAATATTACCGGAAACAATACGGCGTCCTCTTCCACTCGGCCATGCCGACGAACCTGTACGGCCCGGGCGACAACTACCACCCGGAAAACTCCCACGTCCTGCCCGCGCTCTTGCGGCGCTTTCACGAAGCGAAGGAAAGCGGCGCTTCCACTGTGACCCTGTGGGGCACCGGAGTGGCCCGCCGCGAATTCTTGCACGTGGACGACCTGGCCAGCGCGCTTTTGACGCTGCTCGACCTCGAATCGCCCCCGGACTGGATCAATGCCGGGTCCGGCTCGGACATTTCCATTTTTGATCTCGCGCACGTGCTGGCCCGCGTCACAGGATTCGAGGGCGAACTGGTTTGGGACGCGTCCAAGCCGGATGGCACCCTGCGCAAATTCATGGACAGCTCCAAGCTGCTGGCGACCGGTTGGAAGCCGCAGTATGATCTGGAAAGTGGCATCCGCCACACCTACGCCGACTTCCTGAGTCGGCTCGGGACCAGCAAACTGCGCCAGCGGTAAGGCAAAAGAGCCGGGAGCGGGTTAGAGCGGTTGGTGCGATTGGAGACGCGCAAGGGCGAGCGCGCCCTATCGGTCATCCCGAGCGAGGGACCTTTCCAGCTTCCTGGCGCAATGAGGCAATAATCACCTTGGACGAAGGAACACGCCTCTTGGCGCCACACCGTCACTCGACAATGATGGTGACCCGTTGGGCCCCCATGTCCATCTGCGCGTCCGCTACCTGCCACGGCGTCTTCAACCCAAGGGCCTCCAGTATCCTCTTTGAAAAACCACGCTTTTTCACGAAGAACCGTTAAAATCAAGCTATGGCGGGGGGGGCCTGAAGTTCAGCAAAAAGTATGTTTGTGGCAACATCAAGAAAGGCGTACCCCGCACAACGGACGATGCTATCCATGGCACACTACGAAAGGTGCCCTTTGCCACCTACGGCGGGTATGCGCGATACGGAGGCGGTTCGTTTAGCGGAAAAGACGGCACGAAGCTGCCGCCCTAAACCTTCGGGCCGCGTCCCCTGAGAAAGGAAACAATGAAGAGGATAAGAAATACAACGAAGAGAACCTGGGCAATCCAGGAAGCGGTGCCTGCGATCCCTCCGAAGCCAAAGATGGCAGCGATGATGGCGATAATCAGAAACACAATGGCGTAGTGTAGCATAAAGAAGGGTTCTAAAGTTCAGAGATTAGTTTGCGGATTTCGTCTTGGGACTTTCCGAGTTTTTTCTGCAAACGTCCCAGCAATTCCTCATGCTTGCCCTCGGAGTAGGAAAGGTCATCGTCTGTGAGATTGCCAAACTTCTGTTTGAGCTTCCCTTTGACCATATTCCAGTCGCCTTTGAAGGTGAGCTTGTTCATGTCTATTTTTCGGTTTCCGGTTAGCACATGGCCGTAGGAGAGTCCGTTACAGGCTATGCTGGTTTCCACGAACCGCGGCTAGGCGACAGCCGATAAAATCGTGGGGTTCGTTTCACTCACGTCATGAAAAACATTCTAACCGTCCTATTGGTTGCCTCGACCGCGCTTGCGCAAGCACAAGACCAGCAGCCGACCAAGCCGGACAACACTAAGAAAAATGCCACGGAGGAGCTGACAGCGGAAGAGCAGGGCGGATCGGCTTCAGATCGCGAAATGACGAAGAACATTCGGCGCGAAATGGTCAAGAACGACTCGCTCTCCGCCATGGCAAAGAACGTTAAGGTGATCACCATCGACGGGAAGGTGACCCTCCGCGGTCCCGTTCATTCAGATCAGGAAAAAATAACGATCGCTTCCATCGCGGAGAAGATCGCCGGTAAAGCAAAAATCACCAACAAACTGGAAGTCAATAAATCGCACTAATCCATTATGAAAAAATCTGTATTTGCAATTCTGAATAACCGGCAGCAGGCCGAGACTGTGGTGGAGCGCCTCAAGAGCGCTGGGTTTTACCCAGACGACATTTCCATGCTCTTCGCCGATACCACGGGGAGCAAAGACTTTGCTATTGAGCACGAGACCAAAGCCCCGGAAGGAGCTGCTACCGGCGTCAGCACCGGTTTTATCGCAGGAGGTGTCTTGGGGTGGCTCGCGGGCATCGGGGCTCTGGCAATTCCCGGCCTGGGGCCATTTATCGCAGCGGGGCCGATCATGGCTGCCTTGAGCGGGGCTGCTGTGGGCACTGCGGTAGGCGGACTCGTCGGCGCATTGGTCGGAATGGGCATGCCTGAGTTTGAAGCCCGCCGCTATGAGTCGAAAATCAAGGAGGGGAACATCCTCGTGTCGGTCCACACGGAAGATTCTGGTGGTATTGACCGCGCTACAGGAGTTCTTAAGGAGTGTAACGCGGAGGATATTTCGACCGCGTCGGAATCAGCCGTTCCTGACGAACGCCATCACATTAGTTCTGATCGTCCAGAAAGCAAAAATCTCTAATAGGCAGTCAGATCGCTGAGAAATCCGTGCCTCGCTTTGCTGTGGCACGGATTTTTCTTTTTCAAGCTGTATCCCCAACGGGTTCTCGTAATGATGCTGGATACTGCCCATCCCGCGAAACCGTATTTTCCAACTCATCACAAAAACCGGGCGCCCGACGCGACGCACGTATCTCGTGAAATGGGGTTTCCCAAGGAATTTCAATCAACAGTCCCATGTGATCAAGCGTGCGGCGACCTTGCGAAATCCGAATCAGTGAAGATTTATCCAACACCGGCATGGGGTAAACACCCCATAGCGCCCACAGAGGATCACTGCTCATTGTATCACTCGTGAATTCCGAAGGCTCCTTAATGACAGAGCGTCAACCATCACCGATCAAGAATTTGGCAGCCGCGTTTAGAAACTGTAGATTGTAATTTTTCAAGAGAACCCAGCATGGAGACACCACTGCCTGCCTCACGCGAAAAACAAATCAACCAGATGGAAACTCCATGTTCTTGACGGGCCTCGCCACTGCGGTTCCGCCCTACCAATTCACCCAGACGCAATGCTGGGCTGCAATTCAAAATGCACCGCAATTTTCGCAACTCAACGCCCGCGCTCGCACAATTCTCAAGAAAGTGTTGGCCGGTGAAAACAGCATTGCAACCCGTTATTTCGCGCTCTCAAATCTTGCCGATGTGTTTTCCCTGACGCCGGATGCTTTGCACGCGCGCTTTGAAGAACACGCACCCATCCTCGCCACACAATCCGCCGAGCGCGCCCTTGATGCCGCCCGAATCACCCCGGCAGATGTGGATGCCGTCATTGTGAGCACTTGCACCGGCTACCTGTGTCCGGGGCTCACCAGCTACGTGGGTGAACGCCTGGGGCTGCGCTCCGATGTGCAAGCGCTCGACCTGGTCGGGCAGGGCTGCGGTGCGGCACTTCCCAACTTGCGCACGGCACAAGCACTGCTGCAAGCAGGCGGTGCGCGCCATGTCCTCTCCATTTGCGTCGAAATTTGCAGCGCGGCGTTATTTCTGGATAACGATCCCGGCGTGCTGGTCAGCGCATGCCTTTTCGGTGACGGCGCAGGCGCAGCTGTCCTCTCTGCCCAACCTGCGGCTCATGCGCGTCGGGTGGAGTGGAAAGCTGCGGCAAGCCATCACAGCCCCACTGATCGCAACCTACTCCGCTTCGAACAGCGCGAAGGCATGTTGCGCAACATCCTCAGTCGCCAAGTGCCCACCCTCGCGGCCAGCCATGCCCGCACCCTCCTTGCCAAAATGTTGCAACACGCCGGGTTGACTCCCGCCGATCTCACCGCCTGGATTCTGCACGCCGGGGGGCGTGACGTCCTTAACGCGTTGCAAAAACAGCTTTGCCTGAGCGAAACCGACCTGCGTTTCAGCTCCGGTATATTGCGCGACTTCGGCAACCTCAGCAGTCCATTTGTCTTCTTTGTTTTGCAGAAAGCGCTTGCTGAATCGACACCCGGCGGCTGGTGGTGGATGTCCTCGTTTGGCGCAGGCTTCAGTTGCCATGGAGCCCTTTTGAAAGTGGATTAACCCATGCGCCGCGTCGTCCAACCGGAACTGCTCGACCATCTGCCCGCCTCAGACCCAAAGGCTATTCGCTCGCGCGCCGACCTCCGGCGCTTGAACGGCATCATGGGACACGTCGGCATTTTGACCCATGCATTCTACGCACATGTGGATAGGGACGCTGCAAGGATTCGCCCTCTTCGTATCTGCGAACTGGGCGCAGGCGACGGCAGCTTGCTCTTGAAACTGGCTCGCTCCTGGTCGGCGCTTGGCGTAACGGCAGAGGCGGATTTGATCGACCTTCATGATCTTGTTTCAGACGAGACACTCCACGGCTTTGGAAAATATCATTGGCAGGCGGCACCGGTGGTGACAGACGTCATGACATGGCTGAATCAAACGACGGAGATTGTCGATGTGATGTTCGCCAACCTCTTCCTGCACCATTTTCAGGACGCTGAACTGCGCGAACTATTTCAACGGGTGGCAGCGAGGACGAGCCTCTTTATCGCGTGCGAACCCCGTCGCTCGGCATTAGCGCTCACTGCATCTCACTTGCTCTGGCTCATCGGCTGCAATACTGTGACGCGGCACGACGCGGCCGTGAGCGTGCGCGCCGGTTTCAGCGACAAGGATTTTTCTGTGCTGTGGCCTGACCGTGACACCTGGCGATTGAGCGAAGGCCCCGCTGGACTCTTTAGCCACTGCTTTATCGCGAAACGCTGCTATGTCTGAACCGATCACCATCGTGGGCGGAGGACTGGCTGGCTTAACACTGGGCATCGGGCTGCTCCAACGCGGCGTGCCCGTCGCCGTATGGGAAGCGGGTCACTACCCAAGGCACCGCGTCTGCGGCGAGTTTATCTCCGGGCGCGGGCAAGACGCGCTCGCACGGCTCGGCCTGTTGAAGGCCATTGAAAACGCAGGCACTCGTCTCGCCCGGAGCGCGGCATTCTTTGCCGGGAAAGTAAGTGTCCCACCGCGTCCCCTTCCGCAGCCTGCTTTGTGCATCTCACGATTCGTATTGGATAAATTGCTGGCAGATGAATTCCAAAGCCTCGGTGGAGAACTCAAAGCGGGCGAGCGGTGGCGCGGCTCGGACGGGGCGGGCATCGTGCGCGCCAGCGGACGTCGCGTGGAACCAGTGGTGGACGGCTATCGCTGGATCGGCTTGAAGGTCCACGCTCGAAACGTCCTCCCATCGGCAGACATGGAACTCCACTTTGTCCCGTCCGGCTACGTCGGTCTGTGCCGACTGCCGGGGGACACCGTCAATATCTGCGGAATGTTTCGCAGCAAGAGCACCTTCCCCGAACTATCTAAAAATTGGCGTCAATGGCTCATCGGCCCCGAAGGCTCAGCACTCCATGTGCGTCTCGCTGGCGCACAATTCGATGAAGATACCTTCTGCACCGTGGCCGGTCTCGATACGCGTCCGCAAAAGGCCACCACACTAACCGGGTGCTGCATCGGCGATGCGCTGACGATGATTCCACCCATGACCGGAAACGGAATGTCCATGGCGTTTGAGTCCGCAGAGCTGGCGGTTGAACCGCTTGTGGAATACAGTCGTGTCCATCTGGCGTGGCCCCAGGCCCAGCGACAAATCGCGGTGGCTTGCGATCATAGATTCAGTGGCCGGTTGCGGTGGGCGGGCTGGCTTCAACGGTTCTTGTTCCTGCCGCGCGCTCGCACAGCGCTAATACTACTCACCGCGCGCTCGGAGGGGGTCAGTCGCGCATTATTCAACCTCACGCGATAAGGGGGCTCACTGCCTATTGCGATGTTATGCCAATGTTCGAACGGACTTTTCCCGATCCCATTGCCGTGTCTTTGCAGCAGCAATAAATGCCTCTCGATCGTTGGCATCCACGACGCCCGCGTCATGTCCGACATTCGCTATTTTCAAAAGCGCCAAACCTCCATTGTCAACGGCGATTGCCTTGAGGTGGCCAAAGGCGTCACGCACGAAATCGATCGCGGCGCTTTCCGTTGCGAGCGCCTTTGCCCCTTCGTCGGAGAGGATGACGGCGATTGCGTCGAATAGCACAGAAGGCATACCAGCCAGTTGTCCGTCAACCGCAAGCATCAAGCCAGTATCAAGCTTCGCGCCCCCCACTTTGGGGGCGACGATCTTCACGGCAGCACCCGCATCCGTCCCGGCCTTTTTAATCCTCTCGATAACAGCGCCGTCTGAACCATTCGTAATCAGAATGCCAATCGAGCGCCCTATGAGCGTCTCTTTCATCTTGCCGATGATCTGCAATGCGGGCGAAGGCGCCATCTCCTGCACGGGCGATGATGTCACCGGAGCATCGGGCATTTTTTCGAACGCAAGGCCTGCGGCGACTCGCTTGGCAAGGTCTTCTTCGATATGTCGCAGGTGACCGACTATCGCCTCACGCACATGCACATGCTCGACCTTTGAAAGTTCGAACACTAACGCCGATGCAATGTGTGCCTGCTCATACACGGTTTGGCTGCGATAGAACTGCCGCGCCTGGCTGTAGTGATCGGCGAAGCTCTCGGCACGGATGCGACCTTTCTCGCCTGTTTCAGTTACCGCGGCGCTATGAAAACCGTGGGCCGGCGTTTCGCGGGGCGAGTTTTCAGACAAGGAGTTGGGCTCATACGCAACACGGCCCTTCGGTTGCTCCATTTGCATGTGCCCATCGCGTTGTTGGTTGGAGAATGGGCACTTGGGCGCGTTGATCGGGATCTGGTGAAAATTGGGTGAACCCAGGCGTGAAAGCTGCGTATCGTGATAGGAGTGCAAACGGCCTTGCAACAGTGGATCATTCGAGAAATCGATGCCTGGCACGACATGAGAAGGACAGTAAGCAACCTGTTCAGTTTCAGCGAAGAAATTGTTCGGCCAGCGATCCAGCACCATGCGGCCGATCACTTTCAAGGGCACCAGTTCTTCGGGAATCAGCTTGGTCGCATCCAAATGATCAAACGGAAACCTATCTGCTTCCTCCTGCGTGAAAAGCTGGACCGCGAATTCCCACTCGGGAAAATTTCCCGCCGCGATGGCCTCAAACATATCGCGACGGTGAAAGTCTTGATCAGCCCCGGAAATCTTGACGGTTTCATCCCAAATGGTGGACTGCAAGCCGAGCTTGGGACGCCAGTGGAATTTGACGAAGGTGGATTCGCCGACATCGTTAATCAATCGGAAACTATGCACCCCAAAGCCTTCGATCATTCGGAGCGAGCGCGGTAACGTGCGATCAGACATGATCCACATCACCATGTGCATGGATTCAGGCGTGAGCGAAATGTAATCCCAGAATGTGTCGTGCGCGGTTGCCGATTGCGGAAAGCCGCGATCGGGTTCCATTTTTACGGCATGGATGAGGTCGGGGAATTTGATGGCATCCTGGATGAAGAAAACAGGGATGTTGTTTCCGACCAGGTCCCAGTTGCCTTCCTTCGTGTAAAACTTGACGGCAAATCCGCGTACGTCACGAGGGGTATCTACCGAACCCGCGCCGCCTGCAACGGTCGATATCCGAGTAAACACCGGGGTCTTCTCCCCGAGTTCGGTGAGTATCCTTGCAGTGGTGTATTGTTTCAACGAGGCGGTCAACTCAAAGAATCCATGCGCACCCGTAGCCCGCGCGTGAACGATACGCTCGGGAATGCGCTCGTGATCGAAATGCGTGATTTTGTCGCGAAAGATGAAATCCTCCAGAAGCGTGGGTCCGCGCGGATTGGCCCTGAGCGAGTTTTGATTATCGGAAAGCGCGACGCCTTGGTTCGTGGTAAGCGCGGGGTGCTGTCCCCCGGCAATCTGATGCAGTTCGCCACCGGCAGCAACTTGTGCGTCTCCGTTGGGAGCCGCGCCTTTTTCCTGTTTGCGTTTTCCAGAATTACCCGTCGTCTTTTCGTTGCTCATGGCCGATCTCCTTAGTGTGTGAAGCCTGTTTGCTGGCTATTGTTGTGTGCCGCCAATTTCGACGGAGCGCGGTCAACTCTCTATTCCGTCGTTTTCCCGTCAAAGTGCTCGTTGTCCGCCTCCGCATCAGCGCGGGTATGATGGACAACGCCGTCCCGATGATTCGGTGGTGAATAAAGCGTATAGAGCTTCATGGGAACACTGCCGGTATTGATGATGTTGTGATTCGTTCCAGCCGGGACGACCACCGCGAAACCTTCTCGGATCGGCGTCCGAACACCGTCGAGAACGGCCTCACCGGAACCCTCCTCCACGCGAAAAAATTGATCGAGCTTGTGAACTTCCGGGCCGATATCTTCCTTGGGCTTGAGCGCCATGAGGACGAGTTGGCAGTATTTTGCCGTGTAAATCACCTGACGAAAATCATCGTTCTTGCCGGCGAGACTTTCTATATCTTGAATAAATCCGTTCATAATCATTCCTTTTTGGTTTTGCCCGATGTCTAGTCCACCACCAGCTTTACGGAAGCGTCTCCGCGAAGGGCTTTGGAATAGGGGCAGGTTTTGTGCGCTTCATCCATGATGAGTTGAGCCTGCGTGCGATCAATTCCAGGGAGTTTCGCGTGCAAATCCACCCCCAGGCGATAGCCGCCTTGGTCATCCTCGATTAGGCTCACCAGCGCCCGCACCGTCGAATCCTTGACCGGTGTGCCGATCTTCTTGGCCGCGTTGATCAATGCGCCGTGGTAACAAGCGGAATAGGCTCCCGCAAACAGCAACTCGGGATTGGGGCCATCCTTCTCAGTGCCTTTCTCCAACGGATTTCCCAACGTGACATTCAGCAACCGATCCGGCGCCTCAATGGTTCCTGAACGTCCGCCTTTGGAAATCGCATCAGCCGTAAACAAAGTTTTCATGGTGGAATAACGCTAAGCACCGGGCTGATCCTTTCCAATGGGGTAAAACCCTACCATGGAAACACTGACCCGACGCCACAAACTTCGTTTTGCGGTCGGCACATGGCCGTAAAGACAGCCGAACAAGATGCCGGAACTCGTTAGAGTCCCGGCCTTCAATTTGGCGGCACCTACACCTTAGTTAGACGCAGGGGCAACCTCGACCGTCATATTGTTGATCACTTTGATCACACCGTTGATGTCGGTGACCATACTTTTTCGGCTTCCACCCAGCCCGGCCCCGCCACATCCCAATGTTCCGTGCGCACGGGGATGTCACGGCGCAAGAGCGTGCCGGGCCGCGTGCCGCATCGCCCGCGACTGCCCACGCTCGCTTTGTAAGAGGAGAGCAACCGCTCGATGGTTGCTGGGCTTATAGCCAATAGCCGCTCGCGCAACTCCGCCTCAAGACCGCCGTGCTCGGCTTCGAAATGCGGCAACCACAGGGGCAGTGCCGCTTTGAGGCGAATTTTGCAGGGCTGCTCGGCGGCCTGCCATATCGTTTTCAACACCGTCGCTTCCGCATCTCCATACTTCGCATGGGCGCCTCCCCTTTTTGACAACTTGCCTTCGACTCGCCGCTTGCTGCCCAGTAACTTTATCGCGTATTTGCGCTCGTATCCGCACATTGCACAAAAGTCATCGATCAGTTTCGAACGCCCCTTGCGTCCTCGTTTCTTGTAACGCTCCCGCATCAATATCAGCACTTCTTCTCGGCTTTTTTCACTCATTTTCAGGGACATCCGCCCGGTGTCCTCGATTATGAGCCAATGTTCCAGTTCCGCTCACTTTTCATTCCACCGGCCGGTGTCTTTTCATTTGAGCCAATTCGTGGATATGGGCGAGAAATGGGAGAAGGATACTGCCGAAGAAAGAGATCCAGGGACAGATGCCTGGCCCCAGTGGAACGTCACTGCAACAAAGCCGTGGAACTACGGATTGGCCATCGACGTCCAGAAGCCGGAAATAGAAATTGTTCGCAAACCCGGCCCGTTGGCCTCCAATCCTTTCACTCCCGAAACGGCGCCCATCGAACTGCGTGTGCACGCAAAGAAGATTCCGCAATGGCAGGCTGATGAAGAGAATGTAATTACCGAACTTCAGCCGAGCCCCGTGAAGTCAAGCGAACCGATGGAAACGGTCCGGCTGATCCCGATGGGTGCCGCCTGGCTGCGCATCACTTCCTTCCCAACCATCGGAGACGGCCCGAACGCCAACCAATGGAAGCAACCGGCTCCTCCTGTTATACAGAATCTTGGGAAGTAAATTTTAAATCGAGAAACACTTTAAGGCCGCCGCAGGTCTATAAGGCTTGTCCCCGCCGGGAATCGAACCCGGATTTAAGGTTTAGGAAGCCTTATATCTTTATTGATTTTCAGTGAGTTACAAAAGCTAGAACTGTTTTGGAACGGTTTTTCTTGTGTTCCACAGGGTTTTGTAGTGTATTATGGGGCACTA
>CAIYQA010000112.1 GCA_903928175.1 uncultured Spartobacteria bacterium
TCGAAGCCCCTCTCCTGCAAACCATCGACCGCTGGATGGGTGTGCCGGCTTGTCTCCTTCTGAGCCTCGCAGAAAAAGCGCGGCGCATCGCTTTTCCCCAACGCCCCGCGCCGGAAAAGCCCCGCAAAATCCTCTTTGTCAAATTCGCGGAACAAGGCTCCACCGTTCTCGCACAGAGCGCCATCCGGCGGGCCGTCTCGATTGTCGGCAAGGAGAATGTCTATTTTGTCGTGTTCGAGGAAAACCGCTTCATCCTCGACGTGCTTGGGCTGGTGCCGGAGGAAAACGTGATCACCATCAGCCGCGACACCCTCTCCAACCTCTTCCATGGCGCGCTGGCGGCGCTGCGCAAAATCCGCGAGCTGGCGATCGACACAGCCATCGACATGGAGTTCTTCTCCCGCTCCTCCGCGGCCCTCACCTGGATGACGCAAGCCCCCCGGCGCATCGGCTTCCACACGTTTTTCGGCGAAGGTCCTTACCGGGGGGATTTGATGACACACCGGTTGCTCTATAATCCCTACCTGCACACCAGCCAGATTTTCGAGGAAATGGTGCTGGCCACCTGCGAAGACCCCGCCCGGCTCCCCACCTGGGGCGCCACCCCGCCCGCCCTCGAATCGGAATCGCCCCGCTTTCTCCCCAAACCCGGCGAAGTCGAGCAGATGAAGACGATCCTGCGCCAGGTCGCCAACGGCGCCGAGCCCAAGAGCATCATCCTGCTCAACCCGAACGCAAGCGACCTCCTCCCGCTACGCAAATGGTCCACAGAGCGCTACATCCAACTTGCCCAGCGCTTATTAGAACGTTTCCCCGAGGCGCACCTTATTTTGACCGGAGCAGCCAACGAAGCCGGCCCGGCCAGCGAAGCCGCCCGCAGCATCGGCTCGCCCCGCTGTGTTTCGCTCGCCGGAAGAACCAGCCTGCGCCAACTCATGGTGCTTTACACTTTGAGCGACCTGCTCATCACCAACGACAGCGGCCCTGCCCATTTTGCCTCCCTCACCCCCATTCATGTCCTGACGCTCTTTGGCCCGGAGACGCCGTCTCTTTTTGGCGCACCCACTCCGCGCAGCACCGCCATCTGGCTGGGCCTGGCGTGCAGCCCGTGCGTCAACGCCTACAACAACCGCCAATCCCCCTGCCGCAACAACCTTTGCATGCAAGGGATCACCGTGGATTGGGTCTTTGAGAAAGCCACTTCCATCCTGGAGGAAAGGCAATCCACCCAGGAAGCCCACGCCCCCCTGCAATGAAACCCGAATCGCTCCCCGACACTCACGGTCACTTCGGTGCTTTTGGCGGCATGTTCGTCCCCGAGACGCTCATGACGGCTCTCAATGAATTGACCGCCGAGTATGAAAAGGCGCAGCAAGACCCGGCGTTCCAGGCGGAATTCGACGCCCTGCTCAAAGATTTTGTCGGACGCCCCTCGCCGCTCTATTTTGCCGAACGCCTCACCGACACCCTCGGCGGAGCGAAGATTTACCTCAAGCGCGAAGACCTCAACCACACCGGCGCGCACAAGATCAACAACGCCCTCGGCCAGGCGCTGATCACCCGGCGTTTGGGCAAAAAGCGCGTCATCGCCGAAACCGGTGCTGGCCAGCACGGCGTCGCCACCGCGACCGTCGCGGCGCGCTTTGGCTTCGAATGCGTGGTCTATATGGGGGCGGTCGATATGGAACGCCAGGCGCTCAACGTCGCCCGGATGCGCTTTCTAGGCGCAACCGTTGTCCCCGTCACCGCCGGGCAGGCCACGCTGAAGGAAGCCGTCAACGAAGCGATGCGCGACTGGGTCACCAATGTCCGCAACACCCATTACATCCTCGGCACCGCCTACGGCTCGCATCCCTACCCGATGATGGTGCGCGATTTCCAGCGCGTCATCGGCGTGGAAGCGCGCCGCCAAATCCTCGAACACGAAGGGCGGCTCCCCGATCTGCTCATCGCGTGCGTGGGCGGCGGCAGCAACGCCATCGGCCTGTTCCATCCCTTCCTGGAGGATATTGACGTCCGCATGGTGGGGATCGAAGCGGGCGGCGAAGGGATCATTGAGGGCCGTCACGCGGCACGATTCCAAGGCGGCAAACTCGGCGTCCTGCAAGGAGCCAAGACCTATCTGCTCGCCGACGAAAACGGCCAAATCCTCGGCACGCACTCCATTTCCGCCGGGCTCGACTACGCCGCAGTGGGACCCGAGCACGCCTATCTGCGCGACTCGGGCCGGGCCGAATACAGCTACGCCACCGACGACGAAGCGCTCGCCGCGTTCATGACGCTCTCGCGCACCGAGGGGATCATCCCCGCGCTGGAATCCGCGCACGCCGTGGCGCACGCCATCAAAGTCGCGCCCACAATGCGCAAGGACGAGATCATCATCGTCAACCTCTCCGGGCGCGGCGACAAAGACGTGTCGCAGGTGGCAGATCGGTTGTTGAAGTAGGTGAAGCGTTCGCGCACTCTCGTTCCCAAGTTCTCCCCCCTCGTTCCCAAGTTGCACTTGGGAACGCACTTTCCTGCGAAGTTGCACTTCGCAATCGTGCCACCCAATTTAGGCTCGTTACGCTCGCAATGAACCGGCAGTGCAACTGCCTGTATTATTGCGTTCCCAAGTACAACTTGGGAACGAGGGCAAAAACACCGTTGCTTGGGAACAAGGGTTAGATACAAGGGCTCAACGAGGGCCAAAGGTGGATCGACCGCTCCGCGGGCGATTCTGAGAGAGCGCTGCGGGTCTTCCCCTTTGCGCTTTTTGCGCCTTTTTGCGGCTAAATCAACTCCGCAATCTGCACGGCATTCAGCGCAGCGCCTTTGAGCAACTGGTCCCCGGCTACCCAAAAGGCTAGGCCGTTTTCTAGCGCGCAATCAATGCGGATGCGCCCCACTTGGCAGTCGTCCGTCTCAGCCACGTAGAGCGGCAGCGGATAGCTGTTGTTGGCGGGATCGTCCACCAGCTTGAGCCCGGCAACATTGGATAACACTTTGCGCGCTTCTTCCACGGAGACCGGGCGCTCGAACTCGGCATTCACCGAAATGGAATGGGCGCGGTAAACCGGAACGCGCACGCACGTCACGGACGCCTTGAACGCAGGCAGGTGCAAGATGCGCCGGGCTTCGTTCTGCATCTTCATCTCTTCCTTGGTGTAGCCGGTGTTCAGAAAACTATCGACATGAGGCAGGACGTTGAAGGCGATCTGGTGCGGATATACGCTCTTCTCCACAGGCTTGCCCGCAGTAATCGCCGCGACCTGCGAGCGCAGTTCCTCGATGGCTTGCGCGCCCGTCCCGGAAACAGCCTGGTAGCTCGATGCGATGACGCGCTTCACGCCGAAAGCCTTGTGCAGCGGGTTAAGCGCCATGAGGGTGATCGCCGTGGTGCAATTCGGGTTGGCGATGATCCCCTTGTGGAGCTTCACGTCCGCGCCGTTGATCTCCGGCACAACGAGCGGCACATTCGGGTCCATGCGGAAGTGCGAGGAGTTATCCACCACCACCGCGCCCGCCTTCACCGCGCACGGCGCAAATTTCTGGGAAATGCCGCCGCCCGCACTGAAAAGGGCGATGTCCACACCCGCAAAGGAATCCTCGGTCAACTCCTGCACCGCAACGAGTTCGCCGTTGAAGGGGAGCGTCTTGCCCACGGAACGAGCAGAAGCGAGCAGCACCAGTTTCCCCACGGGAAAACGGCGACGTTCGAGGACCTTGATCATTTCCACGCCGACGGCCCCGGTGGCCCCGACGATTGCGACTGTATATTTGCGGCTCATGGTGATAAAATGTCTCTCATCTTACACAAAGCACCGCAGGCCATGCAATCTTTCCCACTCAAAATCCGGGTCTCCATCGCCGCGCAACGGCTTGATTTGCTGGGAACCGGCGAAGCCAACCAAGAACGTGTGCTGGCGAGCTTCCCCGTGTCCACCTCGGGATTCGGCCTCGGCTCGGAGCCGGGCAGCCAGAAAACGCCGCTGGGCCGGTTTGCTGTCGCGGAAAAAATCGGAGACGATGCGCCGCTCGGAGCGGTGTTCGTGGGCCGCGTGCCGACCGGCGAAGTGGCGGCGTTGCAAAGCCCTGGATATCCCGAAGACCGCATCACCACGCGCATTTTATGGCTTGAAGGGCTGGAGCCCGAAAACGCAAATACCCACGAACGCTACATTTACATCCACGGCACCAACCACGAGGAGCAGATCGGCGAACCGTGCAGCCACGGCTGTGTGCGCATGCGCAACACCGATGTCGCTCAACTCTTTGATCTCGTGGAACCGGGGACGGAAGTCACCATTGAAGCGTGACAATCCCCTCTATGCTTGAAGATGCACCACGCCGAAATTCGGAGAACCCGAAGGGTTCGCAAGCGAATAGCCGGGGGTTGAGCGAAGCGACACCCCCGGATTAAATAGAGCAGACGTCACCACCCCAACGGGGTGGCAGAGCGCGGGGAGGTCTGCCACCCCGTTGGGGTGAGCATATTGAGGGCGCGATTCCGGTGGTGTCGGCGCGCTATCGCGCCTCAACCACCGGCTATTGTCTGGAAACCCTTCGGGTTAAAATCGTTCCCCACGGATCATTCCCATGGAAATCACCACTTCGAGACGATCTTTTGCAGTTCCTCTACGACTCCTTCTATTTTCTTCAGATCGCGACGGCGGCCCTTCTCCGGCTTGATGTCGAGCGTGCGAATAAGCGTCACCATGTCCCGCGCGTCACGGATCAATTCGGGCGGGATTTTTGATTTCTCCCCTATCCCATCCTTGGCGACAATCCCTTTGTGCAGCAGGTCCAAGTCCGTCTCGACCGCCGAGGCGAAATGCTTCAGGGTGGCGCGAAAGACCCGGCGCAGGGCTTCGATTTCGTCGGCAGCCGATTTAATGGGAGAGGCGGACGTTTTCATAAAAAATGAAGTCCAACCGCCATATCGGCGGTTTCTTTACCCATTCAGTATGCGGTTTACCCCCTGGAGGCAATCACATTCAACTGGGGCCAACCCGGGTCAACGCAAAGCCCGGATCGCTTGGGCATAGTCCGGTTTGCCGAAAACCGAGGTCCCCGCGACGAGCACATTGGCTCCCGACGCGACGCATAGGGATGCTTGCGGCGCATCGATCCCGCCATCCACCTGGATATGGAACGCCAGTCCGCGCCTGGCGCGAACAGCTGCGGCAGCTTCGATTTTCCCCACCATTCCCGGCAGGAACGGTTGGCCGCCAAAACCGGGCTCCACCGTCATCACAAGCAGCAGATCGATTTGATCCAGAAATGGTTCCACCGCTTCAAAGGGTGTGCCCGGGCGCAACGAAAGCCCCGCCTGCCGACCCGCCTCGCGGATGCGCCGCAGGGTGTTCGCCACATCGTGTTGGGCTTCCACATGAACCGTCACATTATTTGCGTTCGGGAGAAAGCGTTCCAGGTAATGATCCGGCCGCTCGATCATGAGGTGGATGTCCGTGGGAATCGCGACCTGCTTGCGAACAGCGGCACAAAATGCGGGGCCGAACGAAATGTTGTCAACGAATTGACCGTCCATCACGTCGAGGTGAATCCAGTCCGCCCCGGCGGCTTCCACTGCGCGGACTTGCGCACCGAGGTTGGCGAAATCCGCCGCCAGCACGGACGGCGCGATCAATACTTTGGAAAAATCGAGAGCCATAAAATTAAATTCCCGCCCGTTTTAATAAATCATCGAGCACCTTTTCGGCTTCAAAAATCTCTTGAGCCACCGCGAATGCCGCGCGGCTGTGCCGGGCGTAATCGGCATTGATCGCGCGCACCGCCTCAACGATCTCCTCCATGGAAAGGAAGGAGATCAGCCCTTCCTTGCCGCCGTAGAATTTGGTGAACCCGGTCTCCTGCGTGATCACCGGTCGCCCCGCCGCGAGATAGCAAGCCGAGCGGTCGCTGAACCACCCGGTGTTCAGCCGCACATACTGGTCCTTGGCCACCGTGAACTCCCCTTTCGAGTCCTGGATGTAGCGCAAGTATTGATTCCAGTGGATGCTCAACTCGTGCGGGCTGCTCAGTCGCCAATCGTTGCGCCGGAAAAGGGCATGGGTGGCTTTGTCTTTGATGTCGGTGGCCAGCTCAAACGGTTCGCCGGAGCAGCGCGGCGCATCGACGAATTTCAAAAATTCGAGCGACTTGCTCCAAAGATAGTTTTCCTTCCGCCATTCGATGTCCTTTTTGCCGCTGGTGTTCCAGTTGGCGATGCTGGTGAAAACGGCTCCGGCGGGCGGCGCGTCGGCGCTTTTCCAGAGATCGGTCACCACCGGTTGGCGCGTCGGAAGCCAGCGCTGGCCATGGATCGGCACCGGAAAATCGGGATTGCCGATATTTTCTCCAAACGTAAAAAGCGCCCGATGTTTGGCCAGGTAATCCTTCGTATCCTGAACTCCTTTATCAATCTTGATCTGCTCCACGCCGGGATCGCTCTCCACATACAGCATCCGGTCGTTGCCCAGAAGGTCTTCATTGAACTCCTGGGAGCCGCAGACATTCAGGATCGCGTCGGCCTCGCGGTAAAGTGCGAGGATCTCTTTTTTCTGCAATCCGGCGCACGGGTGATCCGGTAAAAACCGGGCGCAATAACCCCAGCGCCCCTCAAATTCGAACTGCGCGGCA
>CAIYQA010000113.1 GCA_903928175.1 uncultured Spartobacteria bacterium
ACTTCCAGACTTTTACAAAGGTCGGCGAGACCTTGTAGTAATTGTCGATGAAGTCCGAGCTGATGTAGTTCACTGTTACTGCCGTGATGTCGTTGTAAGTCAGTGGCATCGCCTTCTCCTCTGGTACAGCTCTCTACTGCCCGTGGCCCGAACAAGCGATGCCACGTTGAAACGAGACTTAGTTCGCCGCACCACCCGCATTGTCGCGGGCGCTCACCATCGCGGCCAGGCGTTCGGCTGCGGCGGCGGCATTGGCGCGATCACCGGGCTTGGCGCCTTCGCGCTGCTTGGCCAGGATTTGCAGCGCCGGGCTCATCGCCACGGACTGAGTCTGTCCGGGCACGGTTCCGGCGCTGGTCTTGGTTCTCACGCCCTCGGCGATGCCGTTCTGCACGCGAAGATTCACCCTCTCCTCCTGTACGAAGGAGTCGTGGGCGGCTCTCATGCTGTTGAACTTGGTTCCCGCCGCGGTCTGATCGGTGACAAACTTCTCAAACGCGTCACGGTCGAGGGGCTTGCCGAACTCGGCGCGGTGGTTCTCACGAACCGTGGCGTAGTCATCGGCGGCCTTGATGGACGACGCCAATATGTCGGCGCGGTACTCACCCAGTTTGGACACCGGGACATAGCGCGTGTCGAGCGCGGCCAGCTTGGTGTCGATGCTGGTGGACAACTCGGTGAGCTTGGCGAGGATGGCGTTGGAGTCGCCGGTGCCGGCACCGGGAGCGGGAATGGACGCAGCAGCCACGGACGCCGGTGTGGCGTTGGGAACCGCCGGGGTGTGGGCGGTCATCAAGCTGGTCGCGTCCACCTGAGCCTCGCCGTTATAGACGTTGAACAGATTGGACGTGTTGAGGTCTTTGGTGAGCAGATCGGGACTGGAGGCAATCTTGGCCTGCACCACGGCACGTTCTGCCGGGGGAAGCATATCCATCAGGTCTTCGAGTACGGACTTTGCCATCGTGGTTCTCTCGTTTCCAACCCGCTACATGCTGCCACGCAAGTTCGGGTTTGCTTGGGCAGCCCCCCGGGATTGCCGGAGGGCCGCGGTTAAATGTCTAGGCCGGTACGGACGGGCCGGGAGCGGATGAACCCGCACCGCCACCACCACCCATACCACCCATACCACCGCCTGCGCCTGTGCCTGCGCCACCACTTCCGGGAGCGCTATCGCCGCCAGCCGCCGCGCCGTCGCTGGTTGCCGACGGAGGGGGGGTACCGGGAGCGCCACCGCCCTGCACGGTGTCCATGTACTTCTGAGCCAGTCCCGACATCTGCTGGATGATGTCCTTGGCGGTGGGGTCAGACTCCAGTTTGTCCATTTTCTTGAAGACCTCCAACAGGGCCTTCACGTTCTGAACCTTCTCGCCGGCGGCTGCGCCTGAACCTGCGCCTGCGCCTGCACCCGGAGCCCCAGCCCCCTTACCCATGCCGCCGCCCATTGCAGCAGCGGCTTCGTAGAAGCTGGGAGCCTTCGACTTGTCGTCACGATTTGCCATTGCCGTCCTATTCTCGTTACAGCGCTTACAATGCTTACGGCGCTTACGGTTTGGGCGTCTTCTTCGTCTTGTCGTAGCCCTGGGGGAAGCCGGACTTCACATCGCAGCTCTCCACCTTGGTGGGCCAAACCCCGGCATGAGGTTTGTGGCCGAACGTGTGCATGGTGCCGCCGCCGACGGCGATTTCGGGAGGCGCGGAACCAAACGATTCCTCGCGGCTGCCCATGTGGGGATGCTTTGCAACTTCCTTCTGTGCCTTTGCCATTGTCGGCGCTCCTCGGATATCAGAGTCTGTCGGTAGTGGGGAGGGTGGGTGGCGGTTGGGATAGATTGGTACCCGTTCCCACTCCCACTCCCCCCGGGTGATACTGCGCGGCCGAGTCCGGGAACTACTTGCGGACGGCCTTACGGGCGGCCTTGCGGCCTTTCTTGGTGCGCTTCGCGTGACGAGCCATCGAGCTTCTCCTTTCATCAGGCCAGGGTGACTTGCAGGTGCTGGTGCAGGTGCAGGTCACGATACCCAAGACGTGAACAGTAACGGTGGCAATCTTATTCAGATTCTCCGCTGCTGTGGGAGGGAGTTCTAGGTGTTGTGGGAGGAGTTGATGCCAACCACATCATCTAGTGTCTTCCGTGTAGAGAATGAGGGTGTTTGGGAAAAATGTCAAATTATCGGAACACACGGGAAAAAATAGTTCCAGGCACGGTGATGTGGAATGGGTGCGGAACGAGTGGGGAGTGGATGCAGATGTGAACGGTTCGTGCGCGGGACTTGACGAACCGCGGCCATTCCGCCTACCATGCAGAGCAGTGACGCGGTGAGCAAGCTCAGCGGCCTGCACCACGCGTTGCCATTGGATGGATTTCCTCCAGCCGTGTCCACCCTCCCGGACACACGAAAGCCCTCAAGGGTCATGCCTTGGGGGCTTTTGATGTGGATGTGCGAGTGCATGTGCAGATGCAAGTGCATGTGCAGATGCAAGTGCAGATTCAGATGTTATTGATGCTCCCAGACTTCAGTCTGGGATTCTTTAGACTAGACATGGAATTACCTCTCCTATCTTGGCGTCTAATGGGCACATCCTGCCCAAAATAACCTGTGCTGCCGCAGTGTCCCGATGCAGGACTAGCCCACATTCGGAGCACTCGTGTGTGCGTTCGGACAGCAACTTTTTCTTCCGTGTTCCACAAGCAGGACATTCCTGACTCGTGTATCTTGCATCTACTTCCACAACTCTCCTACCAGCGCTTTCAGCCTTGTATTTGAGGAGCGTGATGAATTGACTCCATCCCGCATCGTGGACTTGCTTGGATAAAATTCCTTGCGCCAAACCTTTGATGTTGAGATTCTCCAGCACTATAGTGCCGAAGCGATTGACCAAATCTGTTGTGACTTTATGAGTCCAATCCAAACGCTTGCTCTGGATGTGCTCGTGAAGTTTTTGAAGCAGAACGACCGCCTTGTATCTGCGATGCGAACCTTTCTTGCGACGGGCAACACGCCTCTGTGCAACACGAAGTTCTGCCTGTCCGTGATCGTAGAAACGTGGATTCTGAATCATCGTGCCATCTGACAACGCCGCAAAGTTCTCAATTCCGAGGTCGATACCTACAACCGCAT
>CAIYQA010000114.1 GCA_903928175.1 uncultured Spartobacteria bacterium
CTGCGCCCCCATGTCCATCACAACGTCCGCAACCTGCCATGGGGTCTTCAAACCCAGCGCCATCGAGAAAAATTCTTTGTCTTGCATCCCCAAGACTCTCCAATATCCTCTCTGAAAAACCACGCTTTTTCACGAAGAACCGTTTTTATCTGTGGCACCCATCGTCATGGCGATCCGTAGGTTTGAGTTGTTTCGGATGCCGTTTACGTTGTAATTCCCCACTTTATCGAAAGATGCACCTGCTGATTGGAGAATGAGACCACAAAAGCCGGGACGAAGTTGAACAAAAACGGAACTTCCGCGAGCCCCACCTGACTGTCCTGTGGCATATTTTTTCCCATCATCAATTCGCACTCGTTTGATGACGTCGTCATGCGCCGCAAGAAAATTGCCAATGATCGGCTCCCATGGGCCATTCTTCGCTTCAATCAGCATGACGACCACAAAACCATTCTTTTTAAGGTAATTCCCCATCTGTCCCATTGAGGCGTTGCCTCCTGGCGACATGATAAAAATACAAGGCCACCGTTTCATTGGGTCAAGGCCGTAATCTTTTGGCAACCACAGTTTGTAATGATAGGTGCCCGCTGTTTTTTGGGCTTCTTGTGGGGTTTTAAGTACTGGAACTTCTGAGAAATTGGGCGGCTGTGTGAGTTCGCACGTAATCAAAGTTTCAGTTTCGCCACTCAAGGGTGTCAACGGAGTGGTTTCCGCACAGACGGACAAGTCTAAAAACAAAGAAAGTACCGCAATTAAAAATAAAGGGTTCATGGAATTTTTAAGTTTGCCATCCTAATCAATTTTTAGCAGAGTGCAAAAATCTTGTTCCACTGCGTTTTTCGCTCTGAAAATCGATTTTTTTCATGGCGCAGATTTTCGTAGAAAGGGGTCAGTCCTTTATATTGACAGTTTTTATTTATTTTTGGGGGAATTTTGAAGAAGAGAAGCGTGGAATGGGGGCGGTTCTTAGTATTTACAATTTGCTCATCTGGCTGGGTTCGGCGGCGGAGGAAAAAGGGGGCATATTTCCATGCACCCATCCTGTGATTTTCGGCGATCCTTTTCAAGCTCATCGTCATTTCCCGGCGCAAGCATGCGCAATGCGGAAAAACCGCGTCCCCAGCAGTTCACGAAATCCTCTGTTGAAACCTTTCCGCTTTGCGGGTAAATCTTACCGACTTATGGGACGCCAATGGTTACACGCCAAACGCGCCGTCGCCTCGCTGAAAAAAGGTCAGGCCAACGGCAAACTACTCAAAGAAATCATGGTCGCCGCCAAAATGGGCGGGCCGGACCCGGACGGCAACGCCCGGCTCTTTGCCGCCGTGGCGAAGGCGCGCCGCGAGAGCGTGACGCGCGAGGCCATTGAGCGCGCCATCAAAAAGGGCGCGGGCATTGGCGGCGAAAAGCTCGTCATGGAGCACGTGGTGTATGAAGGGTATGCGCCCCATAAGATTCCTCTTATCGTGGAGGTGCTCACCGACAATAACAACCGCACCGCGCCTGAAGTGCGGATGCTTTTCAAAAAAGGGCAGCTCGGCGCGCCCGGCAGCAACAAGTTCCTTTTCGAGCATGTGGGGCTGGTGGAAGCGCACCGCCCCGGCACGGGAGTCGATATTGAAGAGGCCGCCATCGAAGCCGGAGCCAACGAGGTCGAGCCGCTCGCGCCCGAACAGAACGACGACATTCCCGCGGATGCCACCGGGGCGCGGTTCATCGTGGAGCGCACGGCGGTCCACGCGGTTTCGCAATGGCTTTCGCAGAACGGCTGGACGGTGGTGACGAGCGAACTCGGTTACATCGCCAAGAACTATCCCACCCTCAATGAGGACCAGCAGACGGAAGTGGGAGAGTTCCTCCAGGCGCTGGACGAGCACGATGACGTGCACCGCGTCTGGGCGGCGATGAAGTAGGGTGTCAGCTATTCGGCGGGGCGGGAGAGGGGGCCATCTCCGGCGCTTGCAGTTGACGGGCGACGGTTTCCACCTGGGTCACCGAATCCAGTTCGTCCCCCGGCTGCGCCGGTTCGAGGTCGCGGAATTTGCGCGCGGTGACGAGCACGCGGGTTTCCGTGGTGGCGGCGAGTTTGTTGAAATGCTCCACCGCCGAACTGAGGCTGCGGCCCATGCGCTCCATATGGCCGCCCATATCTGCAACCCGCTTGTACAACTCGCGACCCAGCCGCGAAATTTCCTCGGCGTTTTCCGCAAGCCGCTCCTGCCGCCAGCCGTAGAAAACCGCTTTGAGTAAAGAGATGAGCGTGGTGGGCGTGGCGAGGATCACCCGCCGCTCGGTGCCGTATTCGATGAGCGCGGGATCGTGCTCCAGGGCCGCGCTGAAGAAGCTTTCGCCGGGGAGGAAGAGCACGACGAATTCGGGCGCTTGTGCGAACTGTTCCCAGTAGGCTTTTTTGCTGAGCGCGTCGATGTGCGCGCGAATGTGCGCCGCGTGTGCCGCGAATTTCAAAAGGCGCGTGGCCTCGTCGCGGATGTCGAAAGCTTCAAGATAAGCCGCGAGGGGCGCTTTGGCGTCCACCACGATTTGCCTGCCGCCGGGAAGCCGCACGACGAGATCGGGCCGCTGCCGTCCGGTTTCCGTTGTGACCGAGGTTTGCTCGACGAAATCGCAATGCGCCAGCATGCCGGCGAGTTCGACAACCCGCCGCAGTTGCACTTCCCCCCAGCGGCCCCGCACCACCGGCGAGCGGAGCGCCGTTGCGAGCTGATGGGTTTCCGTGCGGAGCTGGCCTTGCGCTTCCATCATCGTGCGCACCTGCGTGGTGAGCGCTTCGTAAGCGCCCGCCCGCGTTTTTTCGATTTCCTGGATTTTCGCGTCCACTTTATCCAGCGACTCGCGCACCGGTTTGACGAGTTCCGTGATGGCGGCTTGCCGCTTTTCCAAATCGCCCTTGGCCGATTCCTGAAAACGTTCGAGGGAAGTATTGGCCAGTTCGAGGAACGAGGTGTTGTTGCGCCGCAGGGCCTCTGCGGAGAGCGCCTGGAAGGTTTCCGAAAGCCTGCGCTGGGCGTCATCGAGGAGCGCGAGCTTTTCCTTGGCCGCCTCGCGCTCGTGCTCGAGCTCCGTTTTCAATGATGCCAGGGAGGCTTGCAGTTCCGAGCGTTCGGCGTCCTTGCTGGCCGCCAGCCGGGCAAGATGCAGGGCCGAGCGGGATTGAGTCAAAAGCCAGACGACAACCCCTCCCATGCAAAGCCCGGCTACAAAAACAGCAATCGATTGGAACATGCCAAAGGTTTAGCGCAAAGCGGGGGGATTTGCCAGCGGAGAGGCTGGCGATGAAAAACAGGGGGAAACACAGAATTCTCTTGCATAGGTTGGAAATTTTGCCAAATTGCCAAACATGCCATCCAAAACTGCAAAGCCACAGGTTTTTGCTCCCCGCACCCCCAAAGATTACCGCTCCGGGGCCGATGTCTTCAAAGCCTTGGGGCATGCCAGTCGGTTGCTGATCGTGGATGCGCTCTCCCATGGCGAGCGGTGCGTTGCGGATCTCACCCGACTCATCGGTTGCGACACCTCCACCGTTTCCAATCATCTTTCCGTGCTGCGCAATGCGGGGATCGTCGCGGATGAGCGGCGCGGACAGCAGATTTTTTACCGGCTCGCCGCGGAATGCGTTACGAAAGTTTTTGCATGCCTCGAAGAATTGCGGGCGGCACGCGACAAGAACAACTGATTTCCAAACTCTCCTTTTTCCTAAAAATATGAAAACTGCCACCATTCAAGAACTGCAAAAAATCCTCGCCTCCGGCGCGCCGGTTGATCTCATAGATGTCCGCACTCCTGCTGAGTATGCGAGCGTCCACGTTCCCGGAGCGCGCCTCCACCAACTCGACGGCCTTGATTGCGGCGCGGTCCTCGCGTCGCGCCAGGCGGGAGCGCATGCGCCCATTTACGTTCTTTGTCACGCGGGCACCCGTGCAAAAAAAGCGGCGGCGCAATTCGCCGAAGCCGGGTTTGCTGACGCGGTGGTGGTGGAGGGGGGCACGCAAGCCTGGGTGGACGCGGGTCTGCCGGTGGAGCGCGGAGACAAATCGGTGCTTCCGCTGGATCGCCAGCTTCAACTGACGGTCGGCGCTCTCGTAATCCTGGGCGTGCTGCTTTCCCAATTTGTGAATCCCCATTGGGTATGGCTTTCCGGCTTTGTGGGAGCCGGTTTGATGATGGCGGGAGCCACGGGCTTTTGCCCGATGCGGAACCTGCTTGCCTTGATGCCGTGGAATCAGAAGGGCAAATGCTGCGGCGGCGGTTCCTGCTGTGGGTGCTAGAGCATTTTCGTTTGACGTTGTCGCATTGATTGTGCGCTGAAAGCGCAAGGGAAACCAGCCCAGGGCAGAGCGCAGCGTCGCCCTGGGTGCCACGCAACACCCGGTTGCGCCCTGCAAGGGCGCTGGTAAGGGGGAGCGGATTGAGCACGAGCGTTTCCCAGTGCCCTTGCAGGGCACGGCTCTCTCACACGCATACCCAGGGCGCTGCCCTGGGCTGGTTTACTCAGCCCCTTCGGGGCGA
>CAIYQA010000115.1 GCA_903928175.1 uncultured Spartobacteria bacterium
AACTTAAAATGCAGCAATTCCATTTCGCGCAAAGGACGCGAAGAACGCAAAGAAAGAATATTGTGCGAACGGAAGCGCAGAAAACGGCGTCCTGGAGCAAATAATCAAAATCCCTGTCTTCCTCCCTTCGCGTCCTTTGCGGCTTTGCGTGAGAAATTTCTCCGCGTCCCCTACGCCCTCGGCTTCATGTGTGGGAAGAGCACCACGTCGCGGATGGACTCCGCGCCCGTGAGCATCATCACCAGCCGGTCGATGCCGATGCCGACACCGCCCGCCGGGGGCATGCCGTGTTCCAGGGCCGTGAGAAAATCGTCGTCAATGTTCTGCTTCTCCTCGCCTGCCTGATCTTCCAGGCGCTGGCGCTGAACGATGGGGTCATTCAATTCCGAATATCCCGGCGAAATCTCCTGGCCGTTGATGATCAACTCATACACGTCCACCACGTCCGGGTTCGCCAGGTTTTGCTTGGCCAGCGGCACGAGTTCCTTGGGGCAGTGCGTGACAAAACACGGGTTGAAGGTCTTCTCTTCCACGAGTTTTTCAAACACGTGCTGCGTCACTTCAAAATCGGCCATCTCGGGCGAAAGCTCCACATGCATCGCATGACATTTTTCGCGGCGCTGCTCCGGGGTGAGCGCGAACCAGCCGGGCACGGCCTCTTCGACCAATTCCCGGTACGCGGCGCGCCGCCAGGGGCGGGTGAGGTCAATCGTGCGGAGCACGTTGCCCTCGGCGTCTTTGTGGTCGATCTTCAGCGTCCCAATCACCTTTTCGGCAACGGTGGTCACCATCTCCTCGACCATGTCGGCCATCATCTGGAAATCCGCATACGCCTGGTAAACTTCCAGCATGGTGAACTCCGGATTGTGGCGGCGCGAGACTCCTTCGTTGCGGAAGTTGCGGTTGAGCTCGAAGACTTTCTCGAACCCGCCCACGAGCAGGCGCTTCAAATAAAGCTCCGGCGCGATGCGCAAAAACAGGTCCATGCTCAACGCGTTGTGGTGCGTCTTGAAGGGAGCCGCCGCCGCGCCGCCCGCGATGGGTTGCATCATCGGCGTTTCCACTTCCAAAAAGCCGCGCTCTTCCAAAAAGCGCCGGATCTCGCGCACGATGGCGATCCGCTGTTTGAAAACGGTTTTGGATTCCGGGTTGGCCAGCAGGTCCAGGTAGCGTTGGCGGTAGCGCGTCTCCACGTCGGAGAGCCCGTGCCATTTGTCCGGCAGCGGACGGAGCGCCTTGGAGAGGACGTTCAACGTTTTGACCCGGAGCGTCGGCTCGCCGGTCTTGGTGATGAACGCCTCGCCCTCCACCCCGAGAAAATCGCCCATGTCGAGCAGTTGGAAAATGGCAAAAGCCTCGGGGCCCACTTCCTTGGCGTGGATAAAAATTTGGATGCGCCCGGTGGAGTCGGTCAGGTCGAGGAAATGGCTCTTGCCCATGTCGCGGTGGGCGGTGATGCGGCCCGCAATGCACTCGTGGTTGCCTTCGGCGAAGCGCTCGCGCACCGCGCCGATGGAGCCGGTCACATCAAAGCGCTGGCCGTACGGGTCCACGCCTTTCTCGCGCAGGGCGAGCATTTTTTGTCGGCGGGTTTCAAAAAGGGCATGGGTTTCGTCCATAGATGTCGCGCCAGTCAAACAGGACAGGCGGGGAAAGTCAAAACCCGAGGCGACCCAGCTTGGGGACACGAGTTTAGCCGCAAAAAGGCGCAAAAAACGCAAAAGAGGTTTCCCCTCGTTCCCAAGCTCCAGCTTGGGAACGCACTTTTCCGCGAAGCTCCAGCTTCGCAAGGGTCGATGCAAATTGAACGCGCTAATTGCATGGCTGCCTTTCGAGGCTGGAGCCTCGAAGACAACCGCATTCCCAAGCTGGAGCTTGGGAACGAGGGAGCGCCAACGGGGGAGTCATCTCTTTGTGCTTTGCGCTCTTTGCGCGAGACTCTAAAATCTGCGTGAATCTGCAAAATATGCGGTTACTGTTGCTGCCGCCGTGAAATCCTTGAAACCGCTCTCCACCGCCCCGATCCAAGTCGGTCTGATCACCCTCGGCTGCGCCAAAAACCTTTCCGACGCCGAGGTGATGCTCGGCGGCATTCTTGCGCGCGGGATGGAGATCACCTCGCAAGCGGACGAAGCCGACGTGCTCATCGTCAACACCTGCTCGTTCATCGATTCGGCCAAGGAGGAATCGATCGACGCCATCCTCGAAGCCAACCAGCACCGAGGCCTGAGTAAGCGCAAGGCGGGCCAAAAGCTGATCGTCGCCGGGTGCATGGCCCAGCGCTTTTCCAAGGAACTCTCCACCGAGATGCCCGAGGTGGACGCTTTTATCGGCGTGGACCAGATCGCCGATGCCGGAGCGGTGATTGAGCAACTCCTCGCGGCCCCCTCGCCGCTCGCGGATGAAACCTGGGAACCGCTGAACCTCGTCACCAAAGGCAAGCCGGTGTACATCCCCGACTACGACACGCCCCGCTTCCGCCTCACCCCGGCGCACACTGCGTATGTCAAAATTGCCGAGGGGTGCAACCACCCGTGCTCCTTCTGCGTCATCCCGGCAATGCGCGGACGCCACCGCAGCCGCACCCTTGAGAGCGTCGTCGCCGAGGTGAAGGGGCTTGTTGCCCAGGGCGTGAAGGAGATCAACCTGATCAGCCAGGACACCACTTATTTCGGCATGGATTTGTGGGAGAAACGCCCGAGGGCCAATCAACCGGTCGATTCCTCGCGCGGCCCGACCATCGCGCGGCTGCTCGACGCGCTGCAAAAAATAAAGGGCGATTTCTGGATCCGCCTGCTTTACACGCACCCGGCGCATTGGAGCGACGAGTTGATCGCCGCCATTGCCCGCAACAGCAAAGTGGCGCGCTACATCGACATCCCGCTCCAGCATATCCACCCCGACATGCTCGATTCCATGAAGCGGGAAACCTCGCGCGAGCACATCGAAAAATTAATCCAGCGCATCCGGGCGGGCATCCCCGGCATTGCGATCCGCACCACCTTCATCGTCGGTTTTCCCGGCGAGACCGAGGAACATTTCCGCTCGTTGTTGTCTTTTATGGAAAAAATGCGGTTCGAGCGGCTCGGCATCTTCACCTACTCGCAGGAGGAAGGCTCGCGCGCGGCCCGTCTGGAGGGGCAGATCCCCGCCGTCACCAAAAAGGCGCGCTATCGCAAGGCCATGAAGCTTCAGCAAACCATTGCCCGCAAGGTGGCGCAAAGTTTTGTCGGGCAGACCGTCCGCGTCTTGGTGGAGCAGCCGCTTCTCGCCCGCACGAGCGCCGATGCGCCGGAGGTCGATTGCCGCGTCCTGTTATCCCGCCCCCTTCCTGTCGGCGCGTTTGCCGAGGTGAAGATTGTCGCCGCGCAGGATTACGATCTCGTGGCCGAATAAAGGATTTCCGATGAAAAACGAACTCAGCGCCACTTTCGGTTCAGAATACCACAGGATGCTCTTGGACGCGATGCCAAGCACGGTCCTTGTGGTCGAAGAGGATGTCCGCATTGTGGATTTCAATGTCGCGGCGCAAAAATTCCTGGGGGAAAATCGCGAGATTGCACTCCAGCGGCGCGCCGGAGAGATGCTCTATTGCCTGCACTCGACAGAGACGCCCGAAGGCTGTGGGCATAGCAAGGAATGCAGCCAATGCCCGATCCGCAATTCCGTCCGATCCGCTCTGGACGGCCAAACCCCGCCGCGTCAAACCGTGAAGCTGGAGTTGATCACGCCGGGCCAGGAACCGGTCGAAGCCGTGTTCATGCTCACCGTAGCCCCATTCGCTTTCGACCAACGGCGTCTGGCATTGGTCATTCTGGAAGACATCCGCGAGCTCACGATGCTACGACAGATGATCCCCATTTGCGCCCACTGCAAACAGGTCCGGGATGACGCCGATTACTGGCAAGGCGTGGAAAGTTATCTGGAATTAAATCTGGATATTGATTTCAGGCACAGCCTTTGCCCCCACTGTGCCGAGCAATTCTTCCCCGAACATCTTCAGGAGTTCCGGCAGGGAGAAAAGGACTAGAGCAGTTTCGGTTTCATTTGTCGCATTCCTCTCGCCCCGAAGGGGCTGAGTAAACCAGCCCAGGGCAGCGCCCTGGGGGCATGCGTGTGAGAGAGCCGTGCCCTGCAAGGGCACTGGGAAACGCTCGTGCTCAATCCG
>CAIYQA010000116.1 GCA_903928175.1 uncultured Spartobacteria bacterium
CGCCACCGCCATAGCCTCGGCCGGGCCGACTTCCAAGTGGGCGCACGCCGCTTCCGAGTAATCTCCGCTGTTGATAGCCAGCAAATAAGTTTTGGTTTTCACACTTAGAGATACTGCAGGGCACCATTTAATCCGGTAAGCACCTGTATCTATCATTGCACGGACGGCTTCTGCGGGACGGGCTCGGCCAGCCCCAAGCGGGCGAACCGAAAAGTTCAAAACGGGCCTGTATCTCTCCACATGAAAGGCAAAAAATATGTGGATACTACCAAAACAAATACACCCGTCACACACGTCAGCCTCTGCGCCGGATACGGAGGCATTGATCTCGGACTTAAGCGAGCAGTCCCAAATCTGCGGACAATCGCTTTTAGTGAAATCGAAGCCTTCGCCTGCGCGAATCTGGTTTCAAAAATGGAACAAGGCGCCTTGGACCCGGCACCTGTCTGGACGAATCTTAAAACCTTCCCTTGGGGAGAGTTTCGCGGTTGCGTGGACATCCTCAGTGGGGGGTTCCCGTGCCAGCCTTTCAGCCAAGCAGGCAAGCGGGCCGGGGACGAGGACCCACGACACCTCTTTCCGCATATTCTCGCGGGAATCAAAATCTGCCGACCAGCGGCAGTCTTCCTCGAAAACGTCGAAGGCCTCGTCAGCGCAAAACTCGCCGGGGACGGATGGGCCGACCCTGCAGGCACTCCGGTATTGCTCCATGTCCTCCGAGAATTGGAGCGCGCAGGTTACGCTTGCGCGTGGGGCATATTCAGTGCGAGCGAAGTCGGCGCACCTCATCGCCGCAAACGCGTCTTCATCCTCGGCCTGGAGCACTCCGCGAGTTTCCAGAGCTGGGGATTGCCCCTGCGAGCGGAACCGGCACAGCCCTTCCTTGGAGTGCCAAGCGATTGTGGACTGGCACACCCCGGACTGCTCAGACCGCAGGTCGAGCATGTCCAAGCAACAGGGGTTGTCGAATCAGGTGGTGGACTGGCCGACCATCAGGGCGCAGGAACCCGCCCGCACAACAAAGGGCTACGGACGCGGCCTTGCGGAACTGGTGGAGGGCAAGGAGCAGAGCGTTGGCCCGCGCGACCGGGGCAACCGCAACACGCATGGGAAGCGCCCAGGGTTGTTGCCCCACGCGACCAAGGCTCAACTCAATCCGCGCTGGGTGGAGAGCCTCATGGGCCTGCCGCTTGGCTGGACGCAACCGTCAGCGTTGATTCGAGAGCAGACGAACTTCGACTGCTCGGCAACGGGGTAGTTCCGGCCACCGCTGCACGGGCCTTCACTGTCCTGTTCGCTCAACTAACAGCGGGTATCGCAAGCACCGAGGCCGCCTTGGAGCAGGCAGCATAGTGGGACCGGGGTCTTCACCGAGCGAAGGTAGGTGAAGACCCCTGCCGACCATGGCTTGTCGCCGCTTGAGTCTCCGGCGAGTTGCTCCATCTGTCGTGCCAGCAGTTCGCCCAACAGCGCGAGTCGGCCTTCTTCGCTTTCGTCAAACCTGTATGTCCGCTTCAAATCGGCCAAAGATTTATGCCCGCTGGTTTGAAGCAGTATCGGCAGGTCAGCCGTCAACTGCGGGGCAACGGCCTCCAATAGGCGTTTCAATTCCCGCCCCCCGGACAGGCGTCCGAGGTGTGTGAGCAGCCGATGCGTGTGCTCGTGGAAGAACAAGTCCGCTGCACGCTGCACGCTTTCGATTCGGTCCATCAGGAACACGGCGGTATCCGTTTCGGGATTGTAGAACGCCTCCACGCCAACGCGGGCGGACAGCGAGCAGCGGGGCGTGTTCGGGTTCTCCGCCGCCCGCCCGCAGACGTAAGCGTTCTCGGCCTCCAATAGCTGCACCAATACGGACGGCGGCGTGTTGGGGTTGGCCGCCGCATCGCCACGGACACCGTAATACTCGTCCTTTGCCAGCAGGGCCAGCGTTTCGGGAGGGGTGTTCGGATTCCGTGCCACCGAACTTCTCACCAGCTTGCTTCTGGCGGAAGCCAACGTCACGAGCGTGTCCGTGGGTGTTGCCGGATGCAGGGCCACGGCGGACTGGACGCCGTTCAGGTGTCTCCCGCCAAGCAACACCAGCGTGTCGACCAAAACGTGGGGATGCCGCGTCACTGCGACGAGCACCCGGGCGTCCGTCCCGTAAGCCAGTCGGTGAAGCGTCGCCGCAGGGGTGTTGGGATGGCTCGCTACCGCATGGAGCAATTCGGGATCCTCCGACCAGGCCAGCAGGTTCAGGGTTATCGCGCCCGCATTCGGATGCCGCGCCGCCAAAAGTCTGACTTCGGACGTGGCACCGGCCACCAGCGCGACCAACCTCCCGTCTGTCGCGGCGGGATTCCTCACCCGCCAAACGTCAGCCCCTTCCAACTCCCGGCGGGAGGCCAGCAAGGCATCGATCTCCTCGGCGGCTTCCGGCGGAATCCGCCCATCGTTTCTTACCCCCTGGATTTCGGCAACGGCTTTGCCGTCCAGCCTGATGGCGGCGATGGCTGCGCCCCCTTCGAGCAGTAGCCAGAACCCTCCCCGTTCCAAGTAGCGCTCGGCGTTGTAACTCTTGGTACACCACGTCGGGCAGGACAGTGCTTGCAGCCGCTGCACGTTCTCCCTGAACCTCCGTTTTGCCTCGGCCTTGGCAGGAATGAACACCCACTCCCGGTCGCCGCCCGCAGGCACCGATGCGGTTCCCTGTCTTGCATACTCAGCCCGCAGCCGCTCATACCGGCGACTAAGGGAGACGGCCTGCCCTTCCGTTTCGAGCGACTGCCTCAGAGCGGCTAGCGCCCCCTTATGAAGCGGAACGATGCTGCCCAAACCGCGGTTTCGATCGCTGTTCAAAGCCGCATGAACCACCTCCCACGCGCACGACTGCCAGAACGGATCTTCGGCATAGGCCTCGTTGCCGCGAGTCAGGTAGGCCTTCCACTCCCTTACGTTCTCAAGCCGCTGATGGTTGAGAAGCCTCACAACCGCCGCCCAATGCCCGGTCGGATCAGCCTCGTAGGCCGCCAGCGCTCCAGCCACCCCCGAATTCGTTTCCGCCACGAACCGAAGCGCGGTCAGATGAGCGCGGGCCGATTCGCCAGCAGCCTCCTGTTCCAGCAGGTAGCGCCGCTCGTCGGCCTCGGCATCGAATCGCTCCGCTGCGATCCGGTGCAAATCCGCTGCAGTTCGGATTTGGTTCCAATCCACGTTTTGCTCGTTTTTCGACACCCACTGGAAGGCTGTGGCCGAAGTCACCCCCAATCGGGCCAGTTTACTCCGAGCGGAGAACAGGGCCTTGGCCGGGATTGCGCCGACCGTCCGGCTCGTGGTTAGCCACACCTTGGCGGACGGGGCGAACGCCCACACCAGTTCCACCAGTTTCGCGGCTTTGGGATCATCAGCCAATTCGGCGTCCAGTCGGCAGTTCAAAGGAAGCAAGCCTTGGGTCATAGTGGGAGATACCATGCCGACATCCTCGGCGTCATTGCCGTAGAGATTTAGAAGACACCCGGATCATTAGGTTTTGTTTTTTGTCAGGGGCGTATCCATCGGGCAGGGGAATCTTGTATTCCGACGCAGCCTTTGCTGAGACCGGTTCGCTCCGCTTCACTGCCGCAGCCACTATGGCGCGGTGCAATTCAGCGGGAGTGCTCCATTTCAGTGTTCCGGCAGTGAATCCCCCATGCATGTCCAGCCAACGCTCATACTCCGCGATCTCATCCGCAGTGTAGCCCCGTAAATTGGAGAACGCTTTCCAGTCCTTTTGCCACAACGCCACTTCCGCCTGTGTCATTTTACGCCCCGGCATCTTTTCAGCCTGCTCCACCCTGCGGGCCAACCGCTCGTATTCGGCCTCGAACTCTTTGGGGGAGAGTTCTGCAGCCGGGGTGCCGAGTTTGTGAGGGATTGTGATCATCCGTATTGAAGATACAGGCTCCGACGTGATTGGCGTGGGGTTTATTTCGGGCGGAGGGGAATGTTCGATCCGGCGCTGTATCTCGGGTCATGAGCGCCCTACCGTTGCCGTCCACCTCGCCGACAAACAATCGGCGACCCTTTTCGTTTTGGAACGAGGATTGCGTCACCGGGGCCAAGGCGCGGTTGCCTGACGGTTGCATCGACCTGTTCATCACGGACCCACCCTACGGAATCGAGGGCGATACGCTGGACAAGCATTACAATCGGAAGGAGGGAAACATCGTGTCGGGTTACGTGGACGTACCCTTGGGAAGATACAACCAGTTTTCGCACGACTGGATATCCGAGGCGGTGCGCGTCACGCGGGCGAACGGGACGTTATACATCGTCTCCGGGTGGACCCACTTGTGCTCCGTGCTGCACGCCATTGAGAACATCAACGCGAAGGCGGGCGGAAAGGGCGTCGTCAGCCTCGTCAACCACATCATCTGGCAATACAACTTCGGGGTTTTCACCTCCCGTAAGTTCGTCTCCTCGCATTACCACATCCTGATGCTACGCAAGACGAAGCAACGCGGCCAAAAAGGGGAGTTCGTCTTCAATTACGGCAGCAACGAACGCCTGGCAGTCCTGCCGGTGAACCAGACGCCGCAAGTTTCGAAAACCAAACTCCTATACGCAGATATGCAGGATGTTTGGCGCATAAAGCGCCAATACCGGCCCGGGGAACCGAAAAACCGCAACCAGTTGCCCGACGCGCTGGTCGACAAAATGCTCGCCTATTCGTCGAACCCCGGCGACCTGGTCTGCGACTTCTTCCTCGGCGGCTTCACCACGGCAAAACGGTGCCGGGCGATGGGGCGCCATTGCTACGGGTTCGAGGTGAACCCACACGCGTTTAACGTTTTCAGTAAC
>CAIYQA010000117.1 GCA_903928175.1 uncultured Spartobacteria bacterium
CTGATTGTTTTTCTTAGGCTCCGCCGCCACCTCGCGCATAAGGAGTTTTGAATCAGGAAGCCAGGAAATGACAAAAATAATTTTCATATATCAACAACCCAAAATTCCTTTCCTGCTTTCCTGGTTTCCTGATTGTTTTTTTCTTAGGCTTTCACGACTTCGCCGCCCCAGGCGGCGTGCAGGCCGCACTCGCGCTTTTCATCAGCCTTGGCGGGGTCGAAGTAATCCCACTCATTGGGCAGGTCGTGTTCTTTGAGATAAGCTTCCATCTGCGCGTCGTCCCAGTGGAAAAACGGGCTGACTTTGAGCGTGCCGAAATTCGGATCGGCGGAAACGATGTCGAGTCCCGCGCGGTTCGGGTTCTGCACTTTGCGCAGGGCGGTGATCCAGATCGTCGGAGCCAGTTCACGCATGCCGCGCTGGAACGGCTCCAGCTTCACCAACGCGCTGAACTGCTTGAGCCGCTCCTCATCGCTCAGGCTGGGAAGGGTCCCGTGGATTGCCTCGTAATGGGCGGCGCTGATCTTGGGCAGATACGGCTGGAGATTGAGCCCCAGCCGCTTGCGCAACAACTCGGCGTGCCGATAGGTGGCCGGCCGGTTGAAGCCGTGGTCCACCCAGAGCACGGGAATGTCCGGTTGCGCCTGCGTGGCGAGGTGCAGGATCGCGGCTTCGTAAGGCCGGAAGTTGGTGGAGACAAGGGCCCGCCCGCCCGCCTGCGCAAGGGCCCAGCGGGTGATTTCGAGCGGGGATTGGGAGCGCAACCCGGCATTGCAGTGGGTGATTTGATCCGGTGTCATATTAAATAAGCTGTTCATTCCAGAGGACGCGCGCGACCCAGTCGCCGAAGCTCTCGCCGCCGAGGCGCTCCTGCGCATAACGGGCGAAGAGGGGGCGCAGTTCGACGGAGAGTTCCTCGTCCCTGACCACCTCTTTCCAGATGCGGGCCAGACGCGTGGCGGCTTCATTGCCGCCAAGGTAGAGTTGGTATTTCCCGGGGGCCTTTCCCACGAGGGCAATCTCCGCCACGTAAGGCCGCGAGCAGCCGTTGGGGCAACCGGTGATGCGCACGATGATCGGTTGCTCTGCCAAGCCGACTTCCCCCAGAGCGGACTCGATACGCTTTAGTAATCCAGGGAACGCCCGTTCACTCTCGGCCAGTGCCAGGGCGCAGGTGGGCAGGGCGACGCACGCGGTGGAGGCGCGGCGCACGGCGGAGATTTTTTCGGGACGCGGAACGCCGTGCGCGTCCAGGATTTTATCAATGGCGGCCACATTTTCGGACGCGATGTTGGAGAGGATGAGGTTGTTGCCCGCCGTGAAGCGGACTTCCGTCTGGAACTGCTCCACGATGGTCCGCAGCGCGGTCTTGGTCCGGTGGGATTCCGTATCCTGAAGGCGTCCGGTTTCGATGAAGAGCCCCAGGAACTTGCGCCCGTCGGGCTGTGTGTGCCAGCCGAAGGGATCGCCCGCCCGGGTGAACGCGAAGGGCCGCGGGGCCTGGAGGCGAATGCCCGCGCGTTTTTCCAATTCCGTGCGGACCCAATCGACACCGCGTTCGGCCACAACGTATTTGAGCCGGGCGTGCTTGCGGTTGGTGCGGTCGCCGAAATCGCGGTGGATGGTGACCGCCGCGAGGACGACCTGCTCCACTTGCTCGGGTGTGATGAAACCGATTACGTCCGCAAGCCGCGCAAAGGTCGCCTCATTCCCGTGGCTGCGGCCCATGCCGCCGCCGAGGGCGAGATTGTAGCCGACGACCTTGCCGCCCTCGACAATGGCGATCAACCCCAAGTCGTTGGTGAAGACATCGGTTTCGTTGCCCGGCGGGATGGCGAAGCCGATCTTGAATTTGCGCGGCAGATAGGTCTTGCCATACAGCGGGTCCACGAAGTCGTCGCTCAGTTGGAGTTCCTTGCCGTCGAGCCAGATGCCGTGGTAGGCAGGGGTAATCGGCGAGAAAAACTCGGAGAGCTTGTGCGCCTGGGCGAGCAACTCCGCGCCCACCGCCCCTTCCGCCGGCGAGGAGGGGGTGGTGATGTTGCGCACCACGTCGCCGCACGTGGCCAGCGTCGTGAGCAGGCTTTCGTTGATGCCCCGAATCGTGGCGGCCAGGTTCGATTTGAGGACGCCGTGAAATTGCAGCGTCTGGCGGGAGGTGATGCGCAGGGTGCGGTTCGCGTAGCGCTCCGAGAGGCGGTCGAGCTCCAGGTATTGCGCGGGGGTGATCACGCCGCCCGGTGCCCGCACACGGATCATCATGATGTATTTTTTCCCCGTCTTGCGCAGGTCGCGGTCGTCCTCCTGGTACACCCCGTGGAATTTCAGGAACTGGTTGTCATCGTCCGAAAAGCGGTCCGACTGCGGATCGGCCAGAGTTTGGGCAATGGTGCCATCCAAGGTGGGATGGGCGAGTTTGAGCAGTTCGTTGGCCGAGGGCGGGTTGGAGGATGGGGTCATGAGTTTAATCCTGGCAGAAAATAGGTGCTGGTGCGACCGAGAATATCGGGATACTACATTATGTCAATCGGGATTATGATTTATTTTCAAATAAAGATTGCCAACCGGATAAAACCCCAGTAACAACGAATCAACATAAACCCGATAGGGATTGTGTTTTACTCCATTTAACCGACAAAAACGACCCGATGAACCGACGCCAATCCCTTCCCTCGCCTTTGCGAAATCTTCTGGTTATTGCCGCCCTGTTTGCGCTCAGTACCGGAGCCAAAGCCGCGGAACTCCTCAATATTTCCTACGACCCGACCCGCGAGTTTTACACGGAATACAACGCGGGCTTTGCCAAATATTGGAAGGCAAAATCGGGGCAGGAGGTCACGGTGCAGCAATCCCACGGCGGCTCGGGCAAGCAGGCCCGCGCAGTCATCGACGGGCTGGAAGCGGACGTGGTAACGCTCGCGCTGGCTAATGATATTGACGCCATCGCACAAAACGGGCTGCTCCCGACGGATTGGCAGGCCCGGTTTCCAAATAACAGCGCGCCCTACACCTCGACCATTGTGTTTCTCGTGCGCAAGGGCAACCCGAGGGGGATCAAGGATTGGAACGATCTCGTGCAACCGGGAATTGCGGTGATCACGCCCAACCCGAAGACCTCGGGAGGGGCACGCTGGAATTATCTTGCGGCATGGGCTTACGCGGAACAGACCTTGGGCAAGGACAAGGCGAAGGAGTTCGTTGGCAAGCTGTACAAAAACGTGCCGGTGCTCGACTCCGGCGCGCGTGGCTCCACGACCACTTTCGTGCAGCGCGGCATGGGCGACGTGCTCATCGCCTGGGAAAACGAAGCATATTTGGCGCTCAAGGAATTTGGCGCGGACAAGTTTGAAATCGTGACGCCTTCGTTGAGCATCCTCGCCGAGCCGCCGGTGGCGGTGGTGGAAAGTGTGGCGATCCGCCACGGAACACTCGCACTGGCCCAAGCCTATCTCCGCTACCTCTACTCGCAGGAGGGACAGGAGATCGCCGGGAAGCATTTCTACCGCCCGCGCGATCCCAAGGCTGCGGCGAAATACGCCGGGCAGTTTGGCAACGTCACGCTGGTGACCATTGACGACATCTTTGGCGGTTGGAAGAAAGCGCAGACGACGCATTTCGCGGACGGCGGCGTTTTTGATCAAATCTACGCCCGCTGAAATCAGTCCTCCCGAAAAAACCATGAAACTCACCATGCCTCGCTCCATCTACCTTTCCAAACGTGTGAATCGCCGCGCCATCCCATCTCCCCTGCGGAACTGCGCGAAGCGGAATCTGGAGCTTCACCCCGTTTTTGAAAGGGTTGAAGGACTCCGCCGCGCGGCGGAAGGTTCCGCGCATCTCTCTTATTCGGAGATCGGCACGTTCCGCCATGGCAATGAGGTCCATTCCATCCCGCGGTTCTGTTTCCTGGGGCCGGGCTCCACCGAAGAGCCGGTGCGCATCGGTGTCTTCGCTGCGATTCATGGAGACGAACCGGAGACGGCGCACGCCGCCCTGGAGTTTCTTGAACGATTGCTGAAGGAGCCGGAACGCGCGCGCGGCTACCAGATTTACGTTTATCCCGTCTGCAACCCCTCGGGAATCAGGGACGGCACGCGCCATTCGCGCAGCGGCGTGGATTTGAACCGCGAATTCTGGAAGGGCTCCAAGGAGCCGGAGGTGTATTATTTGGAACGCGAGCTGGGAGTGCTGCTTTTTCAAGGCGTCATCGCGCTGCATGCGGATAACACCACGCCCGGCGTGTATGCCTACGTGCGCGGCGCAACGCTCACCGAGGCGCTGGCGCGTCCCGCCTTGCAAGCAGCGGAAGCTTTCCTGCCGCGCGCGGCGGGCTCCGTGATCGACGGCTTCGCGGCCCAGGACGCGCTCATCCGGCATCAATGCTTTGAGGGGGTGTTGAGCAATCCTGCCGAGTTGCATCCGGCTCCCTTCGAACTCATTTTCGAGACGCCGCAGGAAAGTCCCGCCGAGCTTCAAGTGGAGGCCGCGGTGGCCGCCCTCAACCGGATCCTTCTGGAATACCGCCCGTTCCTTGCGTTCGGTCAAGACCTCTAGCGCATGAGACGTATTCTTCCCGGTTTTCCGCTGACGCTCGGTTTTTCGGTGGTCTATTTGACATTGATTGTCTTGATCCCGTTTGCCGCGCTTGCGGCCAAGGCATTCAGCGGTTCCTGGCTGCACCTCTGGGCCGTGGTGACTTCGCCGCGCGTGGTGGCCTCCTATGAGCTGAGCTTCGGCGCGGCGCTGGCGGCCTCGCTCATCAACGGCCTCTTCGGATTCATCACCGCCTGGGTGCTGACGCGCTACCGGTTCCCGGGCCGGAGAATACTCGATGGGCTTGTGGATTTACCGTTTGCACTGCCCACCGCCGTGGCGGGGATCGCTTTGACGGCTCTCTACGCCCCCAACGGCTGGGTGGGCGCGCTGTTGGCCAAGATCGGCATCACTGCGGCCTTCAACCGGCTTGGGATCGTGCTCGCGCTGGTGTTCATCGGCTTCCCTTTCGTGGTGCGGACGCTGCAACCGGTGCTGGTCGCGCTCTCCGAAGAGGTGGAGGAAGCGGCGGCACTGCTCGGAGCCACGCGGCTCCAGACTTTCCGCCGGGTGATTTTTCCCGCTGCGCTTCCGGCCTTGCTCACCGGCATCGCGCTTTCCTTTGGACGCGCGGTGGGGGAATACGGATCGATTGTGTTCATCTCCGGGAATATTCCTTACAAGACGGAGATCACGCCACTGCTCATCGTCTCCAAGCTCGAAGAATACGATTACCAGGGCGCGGCGGGCATTGGGCTCGTGATGCTCCTGGCTTCCCTGGGCATACTGGCCCTCATCAACACCGTGCAATGGTGGAACGCCCGCCGCATCCACCCCGCGCATTAAATTTATGGCTGGAGCAATTCAAGATTTAACCACGGTGCGACAATCCACCCGGCCCCGTCGCGCCACCGAAGAAGGGCCGCTGACGCGCTGGACGCTTACCCTGCTGAGCGCCGGATTTTTTACGGCGTTTCTGCTGCTGCCGCTGGGAGCGGTTTTTGCGGAAGGGTTGAGGCGCGGTGCAGGGCTCTATTTCAGGACGTTCACGGATCCCGCAACGCTCGATGCGATCAAACTCACCCTGTTCACGGCGAGCATCGCGGTTCCCGCCAACACGCTCTTCGGAGTGGCGGCGGCGTGGGCGATCACCCGGTTTGAATTTCGCGGCAAGCATTTTCTTTCCACGCTCATCGACCTGCCGCTCTGGGTTTCTCCCGTCATCGCCGGATTGGTTTATGTGCTCCTCTTCGGCTCGCAAGGAGTGCTCGGGCCGTGGCTGAAAGCACACCATTGGAGGATTATTTACGCGACCCCGGGAATCGTCATCGCCACGGTATTTGTTACTTTCCCGTTCGTCGCACGCGGGTTGATTCCGTTGATGCAGGCACAGGGATCGGCCGAAGAAGAGGCGGCGCTCACGCTGGGAGCGCGCGGCTGGCAGGTATTTCTGCGTGTGACCCTGCCCAAGATCAAATGGGGCCTGCTCTACGGAATCATCCTCGCCAATGCCCGTGCCATGGGCGAGTTCGGCGCGGTCTCGGTGGTATCCGGCCACATCCGCGGGCTCACCAACACCGTCCCGCTCCAGATTGAGATACTTTACAACGAATACGCGTTCTCAGCAGCCTTCGCACTGGCTTCCCTGCTGTCGCTGCTGGCTTTGGTGACGCTGGGCGTGAAGAGCTACGTGGAATGGCGCGCCCGCCAGCAATTGGAGCAATCGCAGTCCTGACCCACCCCCTTTTTTTATGAGCATCCGCGTTGAAGCATTGAGCAAAAAATTCGCAGGCCACGCCGCCGTGCAGGACGCCTCGATTGAGGTCGGAACCGGCAAGCTCGTGGCGCTTTTGGGCCCGAGCGGTTCGGGCAAGACAACGCTCCTGCGCCTGATTGCGGGCCTGGAATTCCCGGATTCCGGGCGGGTCTTCTTCCACGGCGAGGAGGTGACGCACAAGAACGCTTACGAGCGGCGCGCCGGATTTGTCTTCCAGCATTACGCGCTGTTCCAGCATTTAAGCGTGTTCGACAACATCGCCTTCGGCCTGGAGGTGCGCCCGCGCGCGACCCGCCCGCACCGGAACGAAATCCGCGAACGAGTCCACTGCCTGCTTCAACTCGTACAACTCGAAGCGTTCGCAAAACGTTTCCCGTCGCAGCTTTCGGGCGGCCAACGCCAGCGCGTGGCGCTTGCCCGGGCGCTGGCCATCGAGCCGCGCGTGCTGCTGCTCGACGAACCTTTCGGGGCGCTCGACGCCAAGGTCCGCAAGGAACTCCGCGCGTGGCTGCGCCGGTTTCACGACGAGACGCACATCACAAGCCTCTTTGTCACCCACGACCAGGAGGAGGCGTTCGAGGTGGCCGATGAAGTCGTGATCCTCAACCACGGCCATATCCAGCAGATCGGCGCGCCGGGCCTCCTCCAGCGCGAGCCGGCAAACGCCTTTGTGCACGATTTCCTCGGGCTGGATTTCCAGATTTGAAAACGGTTTCGCTCTTGCCCTGGATTACAGCGCTGGAACAGTATGGGAAAGTTCCTTGCCCCGCCCTTTTTTAATTCATGCAAAACCTCAAGCGCGCCACGGCCTATATCTCAAGAGTCGCTGAGTTCATTAAATTTTCGCACACGATTTTTGCGCTCCCGTTTGCGCTGGTCTCGATGGTTGTGGCCGCAGGCGGTTTGCCGCAAATGAGGGTGTTCGGCTGGATTTTGTTTTGCATGGTGGCGGCGCGGACCGCGGCGATGAGCTTCAACCGGTTGATGGATTGGGAGAGCGACAAGGAGAATCCCCGCACGATGCGGAGGCACACCCTCATTCGGAAGTCGCATGCCTGGGTTCTCTTCCTGCTTTCCGCCGTGGGCACTGTTTTTGGGACTTGGAAGCTGAACTGGCTTTGTTTTGCACTCAGCCCGCTCATGCTGGCGCTGATCCTTTTTTATTCGGTCACCAAACGGTTTACCGCGTTTCCCCATTTTTTCCTGGGCCTGGCATTAAGTATCGCGCCGATGGGCGCATGGGCGGCGGTGACGGGAACTCTCCTCACCCCCACCCCGTATTTTCTCGCCGCCGCGGTATTGTGCTGGTCGTTCGGCTTCGACCTGATCTACGCCACGATGGATGTGGAATTTGACCGCAAGAAAGGGTTGTTCAGCTTTCCCGCCCGCTACGGGGTTCCCGCAGCGCTGCGACTCGCGAGGGGATTGCATGTGGGGGCAGCTGCGGGATTCGCTCTCTTCGGCTGGAGTGCCCATCTTGGCGCGCTGTATTGGATGGCGCTTGCTGTGGTGGTGGGAGTGCTTTTTCTGGAGCAGAAAATCGCACAACGCGCGGACATGAGTTCGGTCAATCAAGCCTTCTTCAACGCGAACGCGGTAGTGAGCGGCGCAGTATTACTGGGGGTCTGCCTGGACCTTTGGATGCGCCACCCTGTTTCCTAAATTCCTCACATTCGTGAGATCGGGCGCAACGGGCGGCTGCGCAAATCCGCCACGATTCTGTCGATCTCAGGCAAGGCGTGTTCAAAATAACGCTTGAAGCCGCGGCAGAGATAATTCAGCCCCGGTTCGCCATCCACGGTGCGGAGAATCCGATTCTTGGGACATTCCCCCCAGCAATCCGTCAGGAAAGAGCACTCGCGGCAATACTTGGGCAAAGCCTCGTTTTTGGCGTAAGCGAATTTCACTTGGTTGCGCGAGAATGCCATCTGGCCCACCCGCATTTCGTGAATATTGCCAAGACGATATTCCGGATAGACGTAATGATCGCAGGCATAGACGGAACCATCATTCTCCACAGCCAGGCCTTTGCCGCAGGTTTCGCTATACACGCACATTTGCGAGGGCATCCCGAGATGCTGCGCCACCAGGGTTTCGATTTGGTTTACAAACACTTTACCGATGTCGCGCGACAACCACTCATCAAAAATGCGGCTCAGGAAGTAGCCCCAATCCTCGGCATCGACCGACCAGTCCGTGACAACCGACTGGGGATGGTCCGGATGGGTTTCCGGAGCGCCATCCATGGGGAGAGATGCGTCGTCCCAACGATGCGGCGCCGTGCGCTTGAAATCGCGGTATTCCACGATAGGGATAAATTGCAGGTGCGTGGAGCCGAGTTCGCGCCGTAAAAACCGGTAAACATCCAGGGGCCGCCGCGCGTTAAAACGGTTGATGCACGTGAGCGTGTTAAAGGGTACCCCAAAACGCTGAAGCAATTTGGCCGCCTGGAATACTTTTTCAAAGGTCGGTTCGCCTCCTTTGGTGACCCGGTAACGGTCATGAAGTTCCCTGGGGCCGTCAATACTCAGGCCGACCAAAAAATTATTTTCCTTCAGAAAGGCGGCCCATTCCTCGTTGAGAAGGGTGCCGTTGGTCTGGAGATCATTTTGAATGCGTTGCGAGGGCTTGGCGTATTTTTTTTCCAGCTCGATGATTTTTTTGAAGAAATCCAACCCCCGCAAGGTCGGTTCCCCTCCTTGCCAGGAGAAAACGACGTCTCCCGCCGTCACCCCTTCAATATACTGGCGGATGAAAGTTTCCAAGGTCTCGTCGCTCATCCTGCCGGGTCCAGGGCCTTGCGGGAGATCGGCCTTGCTCAGGTAAAAGCAGTAGGCGCAATCGAGGTTGCAAGCCGAACCTGCGGGTTTGGCCATGACATGGAAACGATGCGGAGCGCCCGCGGGGACCATGGAGGGGGCATCATATTTATCGGGAGCACGCATGAATAGAGTGTGGATCGTTTTCCGAATATTTCAATGCCCGACCGAGCAGATGGGCAAGCTGCGGGCGCTATTAAAAGTGGTGTAATGTGGAGGCTTTGCATTCAGCGCCAACGGCGCACCGCACCCCCCATACCAGCATGGGCACCGCCCCATGTACCCGGAAAACAGGAGCAGGCCTGAAGGGCCGCACCATCCAACCGTGCAAAGCAATAGTGCGGGCCTACAGCCCTCTTTCCTTCTTCGCGGTAAGTCCTTGGGCGTTGCCCAAGGCTGGCATAGCTAGCGCCGTTGGCGC
>CAIYQA010000118.1 GCA_903928175.1 uncultured Spartobacteria bacterium
AATTTTGTGCTGATTTAGTAAGCGGCTTGTGCGCCCTTGAGGTTCTTTTTGGAAATCCAGGGCATCATGCCGCGCAGCTTGGTGCCGGTCTTCTCGATCGGGTGCTTTTCCCCGGCCCGGAGCAACGCGTTGTACATCTTGTAGCCGCCTTCGACTTCGGCGATCCAGGTCTTCGCGAATTTGCCGCTCTGGATTTCTTTGAGCGCGGCTTTCATCCGCTTCTTGACGCTGGCGTCGATGATCTTCGGCCCCACGGAGACGTCGCCCCACTTGGCGGTTTCGGAGATGGAGAAACGCATCCCGGCGATGCCGGACTCGTTCATCAAATCAACGATCAGCTTCAGTTCGTGCAAGCACTCGAAGTAAGCCATTTCAGGCGAATACCCGGCTTCCACGAGAACCTCAAACCCGGCGGTGACCAGCGCGCTTGCGCCGCCGCAAAGCACCACTTGTTCGCCGAACAGATCGGTCTCGGTCTCTTCCTTAAAGGTGGTTTCCAGCACGCCGGCCCTCGTGCCGCCGATCCCTTTGGCCCAGGCGAGCGCGGTTTTCTTGGCCTGCTTGCTCGGGTTTTGGTAAATGGCGATCAAAGCCGGGACGCCTTTGCCTTCGGTGAACTGGCGGCGCACAATGTGGCCCGGGCCTTTCGGGGCGACGAGGATCACATCGATGTCGGTGGGGACGGTGATCGTCTTGAAATGAATGGCGAACCCGTGGCTGAACAGGAGCGTTTTGCCCTTGGCGAGGTTTGGGGCGATGTCTTTGTTGTAGATGCCCGCGATCTTGGTGTCCGGGGTGGCGACGAAAATCACGTCGGCCTTTTTGACGGCCTCGGCGGTGTCAAAAACTTGGAAGCCTTTTTCCTTCGCGACCTCGCGCGATTTGCTGCCGGGGTAAAGGCCGATGATGACTTTGACGCCCGAGTCCTTGAGGTTCAGGGCGTGGGCGTGGCCCTGGGAGCCGAAGCCGATCACGGCACAGGTTTTGCCTTTGAGGGCGTCGAGGTTGGCGTCTTTATCGGTGTAGATTTTAGCGGGCATAACTGGTTTGGTTTGGAAAAGGGATATTACTGGCGGCGCACGGCGACTTTGCCGGTGCGGGTGAGGTCGCTGACTCCGAAAGGCTCCATCAGGAAAAGGAACTTCTGGATTTTGCTTTCGTTGCCGGTGATCTCGATGGCGACGTTCTTGGGCTGCACGTCGATGATCTTGGCGCGGAAAATATCGCAAATCTGCATCACCTCGGAGCGGGAATGGGCATCGACGGTCACGCGCAGCAGCACCAGTTCGCGGTCCACGTATTCGTCATCGCGGAAATCCTGGATTTCGATCACGTCGATGAGCTTGTTGAGCTGTTTGGTAACCTGCTCAAGCACGGCGTCGTCACCCATCACGACGATGGTCATGCGCGAGCGGCTGGGATCGCGGGTCGGCCCCACGTTCAGGGTGTCGATATTGAACCCCCGACCGCTGAACATCCCGGCGATGCGCGTGAGCACGCCGAATTTATTCTCGACCAGAACTGATAATGTGTGACGCATGGAAGACCGAGGAGTTTCTTCTGGAAAGCCCCCCTCGTCAAACCGAAAAATAGGGGCGCGATTTAGCGAACTTACTTCCTCGCAAGCGCCTTCGTCATCTCCGCCGCGAGCCATTCGGCTTCCATCTCGTCCTTTATATCCCTGCCAACACAGATTTCCTTGCCGTTGCGACATTGGATTTTGATGTCGTGGTAAACCGTCGTCCCGGCGGTCACGCCAACTTTGGTCTTGATGCTGGCAATTTCCTGCACCGGGATCGCCTTCTTAACGCTGAATCCCAGCACCGTGCTGGTCACGGCCACACCTGCGGGGTTCACCAGCACTCGCGTGGTGCCAGTCAAGGCATAGGCCGCCGCGAAGATCATCACTGCTTCGAAAAATCCGAACACGACGGGAAAGAGGAGCGGCGCTCCTTGGCGGAGCATAAACCAGATCACTCCCGACCAGATGAGAATGAACACGGTCAGGAAAAAGGCTGAACCGGGATTGCGGCCCGCTGGGAAATAGAATTCCGTGCCGCCTTGCAACGCATCTTGTACGCGTATGCGCGAGCTGGCCGGCTGCACATAGGCCGCCACTTCCGCTTGCGCGCGGTCCACGAGCTTTGCAGCCTCGGCGCGGTTTTCAGCGGACTGTTCCCACCGGAAAACCGGAACTTCGAAGGAGGCTGCGTAGTCCACGCCTGGCATCTGCGCCTTGGCTTCCAGTCGCCAGAGCGTACCGTCGCTTGCGTCAAGGGTGGTGGTCTCGCTGCACTCCCCCGGAATGTAGAACGCCACGGGGATGGCGTCGGGGGCGTCCATCTCCACCGCTTCCTCGTGTTGCCAGAGGACGCGCTCGCTGGTGGAGCCCCCCTCGCCGTTGCTGGTTGTGGTGCGGGCAAGGCAGTTCAGGCGCAGCTTGACCAGCCCCTGGGGACGCATGGGGCGGCTGAGCCGGATGGTTCCCGCCAGCACCCCGCCGACCGCGCCGGGCACGCACGCCATTTCAAACACCGATTCGCCAAACCGCAGCCAGCGGCGCGTCAGATTCACGGCCCAAAGGAGCAGGCCCACACCAACCAGCGGGAAGAGGAGCACCAACGCTGGGCCGTAGTTCCCTTTGTGAATGGCATGCTCGCTGAGAACCATCCCCGCGACAGGCAGGGAGACGACGTTCCATACCCCGGCAAAAAACCAGATTCCTAGCATCGCCTTCTTCGTGGAGGAAGATATCCGCCCTGCCGCCCAGTCGGGCCGTTGCAGCCATGGCTGCCCGGCATTCGGATTTCCGTCCGGCATTCCACCCATCCCTATTTTTCCCCCGCCGCGAATGGCCCACACGATCCCGGCCAAGCTGATGGCCATAAACACCAGCGGGATCAAACCAAACCAAGCCGCCGAGCCGAGCTCCCGTTCCAGCACCGCCTCCGACGGATTCTTTGGGTCCACATAACAGATGGCCCTGCTTCCATGAGGATACCGGGCTACAATCTGCGCCTTCCCCTCACGCCCGCTGCTGGAAATGCTTAAAAAACGGTAACGGCTACTCCGATATACCTTTTCAGCCACATGGTAGGCGTAGGCGATTTCCACGCTATACGTGGTATTCTTGCTGCCGGGGTGGATTTTTACCTCGCTGGAAATCACGTGGCAAGGAACGGCCGGCCACTGCCGGGCAGCGAAACCAAGAGTGAGGGGCCGAAGCAAAAACAGGTAACTAAAGCCGCAGTCCACCAATAGAAAAATTGAAATGATCAAGATGATCACGACCCGTTGCCCGCGGGAATTTTTGGGAGCTGCAAGCATGTGGCCACGGGTATCCGTTTCTTCGGGGCAAGTCGATGGGAATCATTTTCCCACCCGGGGAGGAGAGTTTTACAATTCCTTAACAAATCTGGGGATGCAATCACATCATGTCTTAACAATGCCGCTGTCTAAATCAGCACAGGAACGCACGATTCCTGCATTCAACTAATAAGCAAAAGATCAATCCTATGAAAAAAATCGTATCCACACTCGCGCTGGTGCTCGCCGCCTCGGCATTCACTGCCATCGCTCAAGATGCACCCGCGGCACCCAAACACGAAGGACGTCAACATATGGGAGCCGGAGACGGCGTGATGCGCCAAGCGCTCGAATCGCTGACTCCCGAAGAACGCCAACAACTCATGGCGGCCCGCCAGAAAGCCGAAGCAGATCCTGCCGTGGCCACGGCCAAGCAGAATGCCGAAGCGGCCATGAAGGAAATGCGTGAGGCAATGAAATCGGCGATGCTCAAGGCCGACCCGACCATCGGGCCAGTCCTTGAGAAAATGGAAGCCGCTCGGAAGAATGCCAACCCGGAAGGCAAACAACACCATTCTGGCAAAGCCAAAGCCGCGTCCGAGACAAATTAAGCGACCGTTTCTGCTCACCCAAAGCCATTAGAAATCCTTCAATAAATGAAGACTCTCTTATCTTGCACATTGGCCCTTGCTTGCTTGTTGGCCGTTCCGAGCATGACGTTGGCAAAAGGCAAAGCTGACAAACCGTTCAATGGCAAAGTTACGGCCGTCGATGCCGCTGCCAACACGATCACGGTGAAAAACAAAAAGGAGGAAAAGACCTTCAAGGCCGAAGGATCTGAGATCAAGGTGAACGGCACGAGCGGGAAGCTCTCGGAAATCACCACCAAAATGAGGGCCGCAGTCACCGCACAAGGCGATAAAGCGACCGCAATCGAGGCAACCTCTGGCAAAAAAGCCGCCGCCAAAAAGAATAAAGGCGAGGCAGAGAGTGTGCCCGCTTCATAGCCAGGTTTTTTAACCCGGTTTCCCATAGGGGCGGCACTTTATGCCGCCCCTATTTTTTTTGAAATCTCCCGAGTCGCCAATAGGGTTGCCATTTCGCCGCGAACAGGGCAGAAACAGGGCATGCTTAAAGAGTTCAAGGAATTTGCGCTCAAGGGAAGCGTTCTCGATCTGGCTGTCGGCATCATTATTGGCGCCGCGTTTATCAAAGTCGTCAACTCGCTGGTGACGGACATCATCATGCCGCCGCTCGGGTTGCTCACCAAATCGTCGGATTTCGTGAAACAATGGGGCATTCCCCTGGCGGTCCCGGGCGGGGGGAGCGCGGTGATCAAGATCGGCTCCTTTTTCGATAGCATCGTGCAGTTTCTCCTGGTCGCCTTTGCGATTTTCCTCCTCGTGCGGGCCATCAACCGGATGCGCGCCTCCCAGGCTGCGCCTGCGGTTGCGATCAAGCGCGACTGCCCTTTTTGCCTTTCGGCGATTCCGGTGAAGGCAACGCGCTGCCCCTGCTGCACTTCGCAGGTTCCGCCGGTATAAAAAAACGGCGGCCTCCCCCTTCGGAGAATCCGCCGCCGAGTGATTTCAAAGAGGCGTTATTGCTCAGCCGGGGCGGAAAATTGTTAAGCAAGTGTAAAAAGTTGCGGATTTCCGCCTTCACCGCGTTAATCTCCAGTCATGCCCCAAGCGGAATCCCCTCGCCCTGCGGAAAGCGCCCCCACCCGCGTGCTCATCATTGATGATGACCGCAAGCTCTGCCGCCTGATCGCCGACTACCTGGATGCGATGAATTACTCTGTAAGCGCAGTGCATACCGGCCCTGAGGGGGTGCGCGCGGCCACCGAGGAGACTTGGAGCGCCGTCATTCTGGATGTGATGTTGCCGGAGCTTGACGGCTTTGAGGTGCTCAAGCAAATCCGGCGCAAATCCGCCGTGCCCGTGCTTATGCTCACTGCGCGGGGCGACGAGGCGGACCGCATCGTGGGGCTGGAAATCGGCGCGGATGATTATCTCCCGAAGACTTTTTCCACCCGGGAACTGCTCGCCCGGCTGCGAGCGGTGATACGGCGGGCCGCCCGACCCGCCGGGATGGATGCGCCGCTGGAGCTTGTCGCCGGGCCGCTGCGCGTCTATCCCGAAGCCCGCAAGGCATCGCTCGATGGCGCCCTCCTCACCCTTACCCCGGTGGAATTCGATTTATTGGCGTGTCTGGCGCGCGCCCCGGGCAGGATCCGCACCCGCGAACAACTCCTGGAGGAAATTCGCGAACGCGACTACGAGGTCTTCGACCGCTCCATCGACGTGCACATCTCCGCGTTGCGCAAAAAGCTCGGAGACGACCCGAAGGAACCGCGTTTTATCCAAACCGTGCGCTCGGCGGGTTACCTGTTGATCATCCCGGAGAATTAGCCGCAAAAAAGCGCAAGAACCGCAAAAACAATTTTACTCAAATGCTCGGCATCCCCCACAGCGCCCTTTTATTTGCGCCTTTTGCGCCTCTTTGCGGCTCAATCCGATGAACCTCCGCTTTCCGCTCTACACCAAAATCCTGCTCTGGTTCTTCCTGAACCTGCTCCTGCTGGGCGCGGTGTTGTACGGTTTTCTCCGGCTGCAACTCCGCGACGGGCTCGACTCGCTGCTCGCGGGCCAGATTGCCAATCGAATGGAGGTTCTCACGCGTGTGATTGAAGATGATCTCCGGGATACGCCGCAAGCCGCGTGGGGAGACGTGATCGAGCGGTTTAACAGCACCTACGAGGGAGTGCATTTTCTCATCCTCCGCGGTCCCGGGAACATTATTTCAGGGGTGCCGATGGAAATCCCGCAGGAGGTGCGCACTCGTATCCGGAACTTCCGGACTCCGTTGATTTCCGCAGTGCCGGAATCCCCGACCTGGTACAAGCGCTCCAAATGGGAGCCTAAACCGGAGTTCAAATTGCGCCGTCCACACCCGAAATTCATGGTTCGCACGGAAGACCCGGTGCGCTACTGGGTGGGAATCCGGCTTGTCCTCGGAAAACGGAACCTTACGCCCGCAGAGCCGGAAATGCTCCTTGCTGTTTCTGATACGCTCGGCGGCGGCGGCCTTTTCTTCGATTTCGGGCCGTGGGTAAGAGTCGCGCTTGCAGCGCTGGGATTCTCTCTCCTGTTCTGGCTGCCGTTGGTGCGCGGCATCACGCGCTCGCTTTGGCAGATCACCCGGGCCACGGAGCAGGTCGCTCAGGGCAATTTTGAAATTCGCGTGGATACGACGCGGCGCGACGAACTCGGGCGGCTGGGCCAGGCGATCAACGGCATGGCGGAGCGGCTTGCCGGGTTCGTCAACGGCCAGAAACGATTCCTGGGCGATGCGGCCCACGAGCTTTGCTCCCCGCTGGCCCGCATCGAAGTCGCCTTGAGCATCCTTGAAGCGCGCGCCGAGGCCGCGTTGCAACCCCGCATCACCGACGTGCGCGAGGAAGCGCGGGAAATGGCCAGCCTCGTCAACGAACTCCTCGCCTTTTCCAAGGCGAGCCTGCGCGGCAACGAAACCCAGCGCGAACCGGTGGCGCTCGCAGAGTTGGTCCACCGTGTCGCCGCCCGCGAAGCCGCCGGGCAGGAAGAACAGGTGCAGGTGGAGATCGATTCCGAACTGCAGGCGCTGGCCACGCCGGGATTGCTCGCGCGCGCCGTGGCGAACCTGATCCGCAACGCCCTGCGTTACGCGGGCGATGCCGGTCCCATCCACGTGAGCGCGCAGGCGAGAGAGGGCCAGGTTTTCCTCACCGTGAGCGACTGCGGGCCAGGCATTCCCGAGGAGGCGCTCGCGCACATTTTTGACCCGTTCTTCCGGCTCGATTCCTCGCGCAGCCGCGAGACCGGCGGCTTCGGCCTGGGGCTGGCCATCGTCAAAACCTGCGTCGAAGCGTGCGGCGGAACCGTCCTCGCGCACAACCGGCAACCCTCGGGGTTACAGGTGGAGATTACGCTGACCCAGGCGTGAGAAGAAATCACTCCTACGGCGTGGCCGCTGCGTCGGGACGCGCGAGCAATGCGCCGCTTAACACCCGGTTGACGGCGTTCAAATAGGCGCGCGCGCTGGCTTCGATCACGTCGGTGCTGGCCCCCTTGCCGGTGACCAGGTGGCCGCCGCCGAAGTCGCACTTGATCGTCACTTCGCCCAGCGCGTCCTTCCCTTGCGTCACGGCCTGCACGTTGTATTCCACCAGGTGCCCTTGCTGCTTCAAGATCCGGTCGATGGTCTTCATCGCGGCATCCACGGCTCCGTTGCCGGGGCTGGAATCCTGCAAAACCTCCTCGCCGCGCTTGAGCCGCACGGTGGCCGTGGGGATGGTCGAGCTGCCGCTGGCAACGTGGATGTAGTCGAGCGTGTAGCCTTCCAAATTCGCGCCCATCGAGTCGTCCACCAACACCGATAAATCGTCGTCATAGACGAATTTCTTTTTGTCGCCGATCTCCTTGAATCGAACAAAGACGTTCTCAATCTCGGCGTCGTTTAATTTGAAACCCAAATGCTCCAGGCGCTTGACCATCGCGTGCCGCCCGCTGTGTTTGGTCAACGGCAACTCGGTGTCGCCCCAGCCGACCTCGCGCGGGTCCATGATCTCGTAGGTCTCCCGCTTTTTCAAAATGCCGTCCTGGTGGATGCCCGAGCTGTGGGCAAACGCGTTCTCGCCGACGATGGCCTTGGAGCGCTGCACCATCAGCCCGCTCATGCGGCTGATCAAACGCGACGATTTCACGATTTCCTTTGTGTTCACGTCGGTGTGGATGCCGCCAAAGAAATCACCGCGCGTCTTGATTGCCATCACGACTTCCTCCAGCGCCGCGTTGCCCGCGCGCTCGCCGATGCCGTTGATGGTCCCCTCGACCTGCCGCGCCCCGGCGCGGATCGCCGCCAGAGAGTTGGCCACGGCCAACCCCAAATCGTTGTGGCAATGGACGCTGATGATCGCGTCGTCGATGTTGCGCACGTTGCTTTTCAGGTAGGTGATCAACGCCGCGTATTGTTCCGGCACGGCGAACCCGACGGTGTCCGGGATGTTGACCGTGGTGGCCCCGGCCTCAATGGCTGCCTGCACGACTTGCGCCAAAAACTCCGGCTCGGTGCGCGAGCCGTCCTCGGGCGAAAATTCCACGTCGCGGCACAACGCCTTGGCGCGTTTGACCCCTTCCACGGTCATGCGGATGATCTCCTCGCGGGCTTTGTTGAGCTTGAACTCCCGGTGGATCGCCGAGGTCGCCAAAAACACATGGATGCGCCCGCGCTCGCCCGCCGCTTTCACGGCGGCGCCGGCGGCGTCGATGTCCTTGGCCACGCAACGGGCCAACCCGCAAATGATGGGGCCTTTGATTTCCGTGGCGATTTTGCTCACGGCCTCGAAATCGCCGTCGCTGATGACCGGGAACCCGGCCTCGATGACATCGACGTTGAGGCGCGCCAACTGCCGGGCGACCTCCATTTTTTCCCGCAAATTCATGGATGCGCCGGGGCATTGTTCGCCGTCGCGCAACGTGGTGTCGAAAATGATGACTTTGTCTGACATAAAAAACGTTCTCCTGGTGGTGGATGGGTAAAAGAGAAGCGGCGCGCACCGCCTCCACCGGGAGCAGCCGCAGCCGAATTACGACAAAAGGCTCCGCGAAGCAACCCGCTTCTTTAAAGCGGGCACCCGTGGAGCAACGTAAGTCGGCTGGTCAGCAAAGGACGCATTTGGGATTATTTATATCGCGCCTGTCGGAAAATTCAACTGGAAAATGGGAGCGGGTGTTTGACGGGGCGTGATTCAAAGTGGGTGAGTAAAAAACTTGAGAAAAGACTGGTACTATCAGAGAATCTACTGCATCAAGCTTGGGATGCAGAAGAAAACACCGATAAACGAGCAAGACAGACGC
>CAIYQA010000119.1 GCA_903928175.1 uncultured Spartobacteria bacterium
CGAATCCTGCAAGTTCTGAGCGTGAACGTATTTTCAAAAGAGCCTCTCGATCAGCTACTTGTAACTACTCATACAAGGAATGAAACTATCACAATATGCAACCAACTGAGTTTCAACGACTTTTAACTGGACGGTAGTGATAGAGAATATGTTAGCCGGTTTTTATTTCTCTCTATAAAACCTTGTTCCCAAGCACTTGGGAACGCAATTTCCCGCGAAGTTGCACTTCGCTACTCCGCCGCGAATTGAGGCTCGCTGCGCTCGCGGGTTGCGGCAGTGCAACTGCCGGAATTAAGGCATTCCCAAGTATAACTTGGGAACGAGGAGGGATTTTTCCGTATCTGGTCTCGTATCCTCTTGCACGATCCATTATAATGGGACGATGACTGCTTCTCAAGCCTGCCTCTGGAATGGCGCCGCGTTTGTTCCCTGCAACGGCATCCCGGTTGCGGATCGCGGGTTCCGTTATGGGATGGCGCTCTTTGAGAGCTTGGCCGTTCGCGACGGGCGCGTGGATTTTCTCGATGCCCATTTGGCGCGGCTGGAGACGGCTTGCCGCCAGTGCGGCTGGCCACTTGACCCCACCGTGTTCGCTTGCGCTGGGGAGCCGCTTCGACAAATGGACGGCCCGGCATTCGCCCGCATTTATGTGACGGCCGGGGAGGGCGGGCCTTGTGATCCGGTGACGGCTCCGCAGGTGATTTTGTTTACGGAGTCGAGGGGCGCGCCTTCGCCGGAGCCGTGCCGGATGGCTGTTCACCCCGAACCGTTCCTGCCCCTCCTGGGGGGGCTCAAGACGGCCAATTACTGGGCCAATATTGCGGCGTTGCAGGCGGCACGAGCGCTGGGATGCGAAGAGGCGCTCCTCTTCAACCCGCGCGGCGAACTGATCTCCGCCTGCATGGCCAACGTGTTTGTGGAGTTGGAAGGGCAGCTTGTGACGCCGCCTGTGGCCTGCGGGGCGCGGGCCGGGGTGGTGCGCGAATGGGTGATGGGGCGGCGCGCAGTGCTGGAACGGTCGCTCACCCGCGAGGAGCTTTCCCGCGTGAGCGGCTGTTTTCTGACCAGCAGTTGGGCGGGAGTGAAGCCGGTGGGCTGGCTGGACGGCAGACCGCTCGAAACGGCTTTGGGCGAGGCGTTGCGTGAGGCTTTTTCCACAGGCAACCCTCCGGCGTGACTGCCGGGGCGGGTTGGAATATCGACGCGGCCCGCGGGTCGTCCGGATTTGGCTTTCAAAATCCGCTTGCCTTGCCGGGTGGCGCGGTGTAAACGATTTCCCAGTGAAACTTTCCTTGCATTGGTGGCGCTAGCAGACGGGCTGGCGGACGTCAGGCTCCTAACCTGAAGGCCGCGGTCGACCGCTTTCTTTCGCCTTTGCGTCGAACCCTTTGCCCGATGATTCCAAAACTGAGAATCGTCGGGTTTTTTATTTCTCAAATCCAACCGAAACCAGAATCCCAAATGAACCTTGATTTCAAATTCAACAGCGACGGGTTGATCCCGGCCATCATCCAGCAGACCCAGAACGGCAAGCCGACGGCGGGCCGCGTGATCATGATGGCCTGGATGAACCGTCTTTCCATTGAGAAAACGCTCGAAACCGGGTTCATGCACTACTGGAGCCGCTCGCGCCAGAAGCTCTGGCTTAAGGGGGAATCCAGCGGTCACACACAGAAAGTGGTCCGCTGGTTTGCCGATTGCGATGTCGATACCCTTCTTTTTGAAGTGGACCAGGAGGGAGGCGCCTGCCACACCGGCTATGCCTCCTGCTTTTACCAGGCTTTCGGTCGGGACGGATCGCCCGAACCGATCACCGAGCCGCGCGTTTTCGATCCGGAAAAAACTTACGCCAAGTGACCACTCATCTTATCACGCCGAGTCGCGAGGAGTTCCGCGCGCTGGCAGCCCAAGGCAATCTGATTCCCGTCAGCACCGAGTTGATTGCCGACGCGGAGACGCCGATCTCAGCGTTCCAAAAGCTCGATCGCGGCGGCCATACCTTCATGCTCGAAAGCGCCGAGAACAGCGATGAAGGGGGGCGGTATTCCTTCGTCGGCACCGATCCGCGCATTTTATTTCAAGCCTGCGGTCGGGAGGTCACCGTGACCGAATGCGGGGAGGCCCGCCAATTCGAGGCTCCGGGCGATCCGCTCCAGGAGTTGCAAAAATTGATGACCCGCTTCCGACCCGTGGTCATGCCGGATCTGCCCCGATTTGCGGGGGGTGCGGTGGGCTACATGTCCTACGACATGGTGCGCTTTTTTGAGCCGACCATTGGCGAACCGCCTCAAGAAGCCCATCCGCCGAACGCAGTGCCCGACATGGTGTTCATGATCACGGACACCCTGCTTATTTTCGACCATCGCCTGCGCCGGTTGCGCGTGCTTTCCAACGCGCTTGTGGACGGCGATGCGGACACCGCCTACGACATTGCGTGCGAAAAAATCGAGGCGCTCGTGGAGCGGCTTGCCCGGCCTTCGTTCCTGCCGCCGGTCAACATCCACCACACCGGAGCCACGGAAGCGCCGCGCAGCAACACCACGGAAGCGGAGTTTCACGCAATGGTGCGCAACGCCCACGAATACATCCACGCCGGAGACATTTTCCAGGTGGTGCTCTCGCAACGGTTCGAGACGGATTTCGAGGGCGACGCGCTGCAACTCTACCGGGCGCTGCGCTACATCAACCCCTCGCCGTATCTCTTTTGCCTCAAGTTTGGCAACGAGTTCGCGTTGGTGGGAAGTTCGCCCGAGGTCCACGTGCGGGCCATCGAGGGGAACATTACCATTCGCCCCATCGCCGGCACGCGCCGCCGTGGCGCGACCCCGGAGGAGGACGCCGCCAACGCCGAGGACCTGCTGGCCGATCCCAAGGAACGCGCGGAGCATCTCATGTTGGTGGACCTCGCCCGCAACGACGTGGGCCGGGTCTCCGAGTTTGGCACTGTGCGCGTGACCGATTTCATGACCATCGAGCGCTACAGCCACGTCATGCACATTGTCTCCAATGTCGTGGGCAAACTCCGCGCAGGATGCAATGCCTACGATGTATTGCGGGCGACTTTCCCGGCGGGCACCGTCTCCGGTTCGCCCAAAGTGCGCGCGATGCAGATTATCAACGCCTCCGAAAAAAGCCGTCGCGGCGCGTATGCAGGCGCGGTTGGCTATTTCGGATTCGATGGCAATCACGACTCGTGCATCACGCTGCGTTCCGTGCTGCTCAAGGACGGCAAAGCCTTTGTGCAAGCGGGCGCTGGGATCGTCGCCGATTCGACCCCCGAGGGCGAATACCAGGAGACCGTCAACAAGGCGATGGGAATGATGCGGGCCATCGACCACGCCAAAGGAATCGGCTGCTCGTGCCACCATTAAACCTTAAATCATGTTTCGCGCAAAGGACGCAAAGAACGCAAAGGTGGAAAGCCATTTTTTCCTTTGCGTCCTTTGCGATCTTTGCGCGCGACCTCAATAGCCATGCTACTCGTCATCGATAACTACGATTCGTTTACCTACAACCTAGTGCAGTATTTCGGCGAACTGGGCGCGGAGTTGCTCGTCAAGCGCAACGACGAGATCACCCTCGCCGAAATCGAGGTGCTCCAACCCGAGCGCATCTGCATTTCGCCGGGGCCGTGCACGCCCAAAGAGGCCGGGATCAGTTGCGAGGTGATCCGCACCTTCGGGCCGCGCATCCCGCTGTTGGGCGTTTGCTTGGGGCACCAGGCGATCGGCTACGTGTACGGCGGCGACGTCGTCCGCGCCGGGCGCTTGATGCACGGCAAAACCTCGCCCATTCAGCACGACGGAAAAGCGATTTTCGCCGGACTGCCCAACCCGTTTGAGGCCACGCGCTACCATTCGCTGCTGGTGAAGCGCGAGACGTTCCCGGACGCGCTGGAAATTGCAGCGGAAACCGCCGAGGGGGAGATCATGGGGCTGCGCCACCGGGAGTTCCCGATCCACGGAGTGCAATTCCACCCGGAGTCAATCCTCACGCTGGAGGGCAAGCGGCTGTTGCAGAATTTTTTGAGGTTATAGGTCTTATGGCCTAATCCCCGTAGCCGCCGGGGTTCTTCACGTGCCAGGCCCAGGCGCTTTCGATAATCTTCTCGATGCTCTGGTATTGGGGCTGCCAACCGAGTTCGCGCTTCACCTTGTCTGAGGCGGCGATGAGCAGGGGAGGATCGCCCGCGCGGCGCGGTTGTTCCACGACTGCGATGGTTTTTCCGGTGACGCGTTCGCAGGTGGCGATGATTTCGCGCACGCTGGTGCCGCCGCCGGTGCCCAGGTTGTAGTAGGCGCTCTCCGGCGCGCCAAGGGCGAGGATGTGGGCCTGCGCGAGGTCCAAAATATGGATGTAGTCGCGGATGCAGGTGCCATCCGGGGTCTCGTAATCGGTGCCGTAGATTTCCACGTGCGATTTCTGGCCGAGCGCGACTTTCAGGACGTTGGGAATCAAGTGCGTCTCGATGCGATGATCTTCGCCAAAGGTTTCCGATGCGCCTGCGGCATTGAAGTAGCGCAGGGCGACGAATTTGAGGCCGTGGATTTCATCATACCAGCGGAGGATTTTCTCGAAAAGGAGCTTCGATTCGCCGTACGGGTTGATCGGGCGCTGGGGAAGGGTTTCGTCGATGGGGTTGCGCTCAGGCGGGCCAAAGGTGGCGCAGGTGGAGGAGAAGACAAAGCGTTTCACACCCGCCGCGACCATGGCGTCGAGAAGATTGATGCCCCCATAGACATTGTTGCGGAAATATTTGGACGGATTCACCATCGACTCGCCCACGAGCGCGTTGGCGGCGAAGTGCATCACGGCTTCGGGCGCGATTTCCCGCATTGCGGCGGCGATCTCTTCCGGCTTTTGCAGGTCGCCAAAAATGAGCCGTGCGCGGGGATCGACCGCCTTGCGGTGCCCCTCGGTGAGGTTGTCGAACACGGTGACTTCGTGCCCTTGATTGAGCATCTGCTCCACGCAGATGCTGCCGATGTAGCCGGCTCCGCCGGTGACAAAAATCTTCATACGCTGTTTTTTGAGTTAAATCGTGACAAATAAGTCAAACAGGTTGTGCCCCTGCGATGAAGCGAAAAATTCAGGATATTTCTCCTATTGCCCCGCATGAGCAAACGCGCTTTAATAAGGTTTTACGCACCCCCTGTATGAAATTTTCCTGTCTGGCTGCCATTCTTGTGCCTGCTCTCGTGTTTGCGCAAAATACGCCCGTGCCCGCTCCTGCAAATAATGGATTCAAGGATGGCCGTTTCGATCGGCTCGAACCGCGAGACAACCTATGGGACGGAGTCGATAAGGACGGCTATTTGGCGGGATTTGTCCAGGATGTGGATGCCATTCTGGAGGGCGGCGCCGTGGGGCGCCTTCGGATGCCCCAAAGTGTGCAAGTGGCCGACCTCAACGGGGACGGCCTGCTCGATCTTCTAACGGTGGATGGGTACGGCTATACGCGCGTCTATTTCAATAGAGGCACAAAAACCGAGCCGAAATTCACCCATTGCGAAATGGTGCCGCTTTTTTTTCGCCCGGTGTGGCGGACGCTGCGAATCGAAACCGGGCTGCATGCCTGCCTTGCGGACTCGGAGAAGCGCGGACTCCAGAATTTGTTCCTCGGGGATTATTTGGGCCGGCTCATGCTGATCAAGAATACCGGCAACCCGAAAGTGCCGGAGTGGCGGACGCCTTCCAAACTTGAGGAGGTGCTGCTCCCCACCACCAAAGACGGCCACCTCTGGGCCAACCTGCTTGCGCCAATGGTTTACGATTGGAACGGTGACGGAAAGCTGGACTTGCTGCTGGGCGAAGGAAGCTATTCAGCCAATTCGATCCATCTGTTGCTGAACAAAGGCACCAATCTTGCGCCCAAATTTGACGAGGACGGCCATGAATACCTCGCGTTCGGCGAGGGTCACGAACAACTGGTGCCGACGGTGGTGGACTGGAACGGCGACGGCATTCCCGATCTGCTCGTGGGCGACCGGATGGGCACGATCAGCCTGTATCTCAGCAAAGGGCCTTGGAAAAAAGGCACGCAGTTGGAGCTTCAGCCGCAACCGGTGAAATTTGGGACGCAAACCACCATCGGGAAAGGGCGCCCGGGCGCCAGTTGTGTGAGCCCCACGGTTGCAGACCTGAATGGCGATGGGCTGTTCGACCTTGTGATCGGCGAATCCAATGGACGCATCGCTGTCGCATACAACATCGGAACGGCCACTGAGCCGAAATTCGGGACGCCGGTCGAGCTCCGGGGCGAGGATGTTTATAAATCGGATTTTGCGCCTCTCCAAAAAAACAACATGACCGATTGGGAGATTAGCTTTGGCCAGGGTGAAGGCAATTTCTATGGCTCCTATACCTGTGTGACACCAGCGGAAGACCCGGAAGCGGCAGGATCTGAAGGCCAGCACGTGCTGAAATTCGGTTATAACCCGAGTCTGAATAATATCATCCGCAGAGCGCCGGTGATATTCACCCCAAAAACATACCGCAAAGAGGCCTCCGGTAACGTGATTTTTTGGGGCGATGGCACCCCTTTTATTGGGGCGATGGCGATGGATTACGCCACTTGCCTCGTAGATTCCAATACCGCCATCATGCGCCACCACATCGAATGTGGATTCCTCAAACCGGGCAATTTCAAATTGAGTTTCAGGGTCAAGGGACGCGGCGTCAAAAATAGCCGACTGTGGTTTTTCACGGGCGGGGCATTGATGCGCGATGCCAAGAAAGATCCGCGCAGCTTGCTGAACTGGGTCTATGATACAATCACGCAGGAAGAGGTTTTTACCGTGGGCGCCAATTGGACTGTGGTCACCAAGACCATCAAAATCCATTTTACCAAAGAGCCGGATCTCAATTTGCCGGACCGATGGAAAGCCACGGGAAAGATTTTATACCCCGGGCTGCTTGAAATTCGCGCCACGGTGGAACCCGAAGCGGGAGTGCTCTACGTGGACGACATTCAAGTGACTCCGATGTAATCGCTACCGAAGTCCCTATTCCTGATAGGTGCCCTTGGTGACCCCGAGTTGGGATTGCGCCTGAAGTTCGCTCCAAAGGTGCCCGCCGTTTTGCTTCCCGCTGAGAAGGCTCTGGTAAATATTGAGAATGCGCCCGGTCTCCTCGCCGGATTCCTCCAGCAGTTCCACCCGGAAATGCCGCACCCCGGCAGCGGCAAGTTCGGAGTAAAATTGCGCGCCGGTTTGGGCCACGGCGTTGTAAAGCGTGTTGCGGCAGCCCACATCCGCGCGCAGCGGGTGGGCACACCCGACGCGGTCGCGCAGGTGGACGCGGTGCCGGTCGCAGGGCCGCCCGCAATCAAGGTGGGAGGTTCCCTCCGACAGGAATGCCGCAAAAACGCAGTGCTCCATGTGAAACATTGGCATGTGCTGGTGGAGCGTCAGATCGAACCACTCAGGCGGGGCGTGCCGGAGCAGATCGAGCACCTGGCCGAGATTCAAATCATAGGAGATGGTGACGCGCTCCAGCCCTTTTTCCATGAAAAAGGCGGCAGTAAGCGGGTTGGCGATATTGAGGGAAAAATCGCCGATTTTTCGCATCGGGCTGGGGCGGAAGTATTCCAGCGCGCCGAGGTTGCGGAGGAGAATGCCGTCGGGTTGCGCCGCTTCGATCAGCTTGAAAAAGCCTTGCTCGCCCGCTTTTTGGATGCGCGGTGTGGCGAGAAATATCGCGGCCTCTTTTCCGCTCGCGCGGACTTTGGTCACGGCTTCCTTATACCTGCGGAGGTCTTCAAAATCGACCAGCAGAGTGGCCATCCCCAAGGCCAACGCGGCATCGAGTTGCGCATCGGTGCGGCAAAGAACGGAGATCTGCGGGGGTTCAACTGCTGTGGTTTGCGGAAGCTCGCTCAGGATTTGCGCGACAGTTTCCGTGGCTTCAACACGGGAAGGAGCGGAGGCGCTGGCGTCGAGCAGGCCGGCCAGTTCGCGGCGCAGCCGGTTGAGTTCGCCGATGGGGAGAATGACCGCCCCTTCCAGATCGTTTTGGAGTGCGCCCAAAGCGAAAGGGGAGTCGCCGAAGCGGCCCAAATGCTCGCGCAATTTCTCCAGGGTGAGCGGAGCGGTGCGCGCGGGCTGAAGTGGGATCGCGGAGGCGACGGTAAAGGTCTGTCCGTGGAAGGTCGCTTCAAGGGTGAGCGGTCCGTCCGCCTGACCGCTGACACGCAGATCGACCGGCTCGCGACGGCGCGGGGCAAGGTTGCCCGCGTAGCTTTTGTTCAACGTGGCGTTGAGGGCGTGGTCGTCGGTTTTCCAGACGCGGTGGCCGGGCGCAAGTTGCGTGAAATCGATATGGTCGTGTTTGAAGGAGAGCCGCGCCCCGCGCACTTCGTACACGCGCCCGCCCTGTTCGCGGTCGGGGTCGCCGCCGATGTCAAACACCACGCCGTCGCCCGGTTTCACCGGCGTTTCCAGCGCGGCGATTTCCACAAAATCGCGCCCCACCCGTCCGATGCGGCCCACGAATGCGCCCCGTTTTTTGCCGAACCGCGCGGCAACCAGCCGTTGGTGATTGACGCCGTGCAGCCAGCCGGAAAAGAAGCCGCGCGAGAAGGTCATTTCCAGTTGGTAGAAATCCGATGAAACCGGTTTCCAAGTCCGATGTTCCAGCGCCGCATCGAGCGCCTTGCGGTACACCTGGCAGACGGCGGCGACGTATTCGGGCGATTTGAGGCGGCCTTCGATTTTGAAGGAAACGACGCCGCGCTCCAGCAGCGCCGGGATTTGTTCCACGGCCGCGAGGTCCTGCGGCGAGAGAAGGTAACGGCGGTCGCCGAGATCGCGCGGCGTGCCGTCCACGAGCAGCTCATACGGCATGCGGCACGCCTGGGCGCATTCGCCGCGGTTGGCGCTGCGGCGGCCGAGGGATTCGCTGGTGAGGCATTGGCCGGAGTAGGCAACGCAGAGCGCGCCGTGGACAAAAACTTCGAGTTCCGGCCCGGTCGCGGAAAATTTTCCCATCTCTCGCAAGGCCAACTCGCGGGCGAGCACCACCCGGCCCACACCGAGTTCGCGATGGATGATATCCGCCCCCTCGGGCGAGGTGATCGTCATCTGGGTGGATGCGTGAAGGGGGAGTTCCGGGGTGATCCGCCGCGCGAGCCGGGCCAGCCCGATGTCCTGAACGAGCACGGCATCGACTCCCGAGCGGTTGAGCAGGCGCAAAGAGTCGGCGGCTTCCTCGAGTTCGCCGGTAAAAACCAGGGTGTTGAAGGTGACGTAAGCTTTGACGCCGTGCCGGTGGCAGAAGGCGACCAGCGCCGGGAGGTCCGCCTCGGTGAAGTTATCCGCCCGCATCCGGGCGTTGAACCGGGGCAGGCCGAAGTAGATCGCATCCGCGCCGTTGGCGACCGCCGCGCGCACGCAATCCCAGTTGCCCGCCGGGGCGAGAAGTTCCGCTGATGAAGTCATGAACCGCCAAAGTAGCACGGCGCGGGTGCGAAGCGAAGCCGGTTCCATCAGGAAAACAGGAGAAGACGATCAGGAACTCAGGAACTCAGGAAAAGGGCGCAGTCAGAACATAGGTAACCGGAAAAAAAGGATGCCGAGGGACGGCAGCGATATTGAAGAAAGAAGACGATAGGCTGTGCCGCTCAAGCCGTTTGTCCCCTCTCATTAACACCGGGCTTCAGCCCGGTGCGAGTTCTCGCGGGGCAAAAGCCGTTTCAACGGCTTATCTTGGATCGAGCGGGAAGCCGTTAAAACGGCTGATCTCTCTGGTTGTCCTCACACCGGGCCGAAGCCCGGTGTTAATGAGAATTGGCGACCTTGCTCTTTCCCCTTTTCCTGATTTCCTGATAGATTCCTTCCCTGATTTCCTGATAGATTGCTTTCCTGATTTCCCAAGCATGAAATATCCCTCGCTGGACTGGAGCAAAATCAAGACGTTCTCCCTCTCCGAACGTCCCAACAAAGTCGCCCTGGAAGACTTCGCCACGCCGCACACGGCCGGTGCGAGCTTCGCCGAGTTTTTAGAGCATCTTCCCAATTTCCTCTGCGCGAGTGACTTCTGCTGCATCGTTGAGGCCATCACCGAAGCCGTGCGCAATCAACGCACCGTGCTTCTCATGATGGGGGCGCACCCGATCAAGTGCGGCCTCAACCCGATCCTCGTGGACGCGATGCGTTCCGGCCTGGTCCACGCCGTGGCATTCAACGGCGCGGCGGCCATTCACGATTTCGAGACCGCCTTCCAGGGCGAGACCAGCGAGGACGTCCAGCGCGGCCTCGACGATGGCAGCTTCGGCATGGCCGACGAGACGGGCCGCCTCATGAACAGCGCGTTCGCCGAGGGTGTCGCGGCGGGCTTGGGCGCAGGCGCAGCGCTCGGGGCCACCATGGGCGCTTTTCCCAACAAAGACCTCAGCCTCCTGCGCACGGCGGCGGAACTCGACCTTCCCGTGACCGTCCATATCGCGCTCGGCACGGACATCATCCACCAGCACCCGACCGCCAACGGCGCGGTGTTGGGGGAAGCGAGCTTCCGCGATTTCCAGCGCTTTGCGGGCGTCGTCGCCACGCTCGAAGGGGGCGTGGTGCTCAACGTGGGGAGCGCCGTGATCATGCCGGAGGTCTTCCTGAAAGCGCTGACCGTCGCGCGCAACCTCGGGCACACGGTCAAAGAATTTACGACCGCCACTTTTGACATGATCCGCCAATACCGCCCCACGGAGAACGTCGTCCGTCGCCCCACGCACCTGGGGGGCAAAGGGTATTACATCGTAGGCCACCATGAATTAAACATCCCCCTGCTCTTCGCGGCGGTGAAGGAGAAGCTGGCGGCGAAATGAGTTTCCCATGAATTTCCTCCGGTCCTTCCTCGCCTCCTGGAAAAGCCAGAACAAGCGCACCACGTTCGCGGTCTGCCTGGTGCTTTTCACCGCTTTTTCGCTCCTGACACTCCAATCCCTCTGGATCGGGCATGGCTGGCCCAAGAACCACGAGATCAACGCCTTCGCCCTGCGGACGCGCGTTTATGCAGAGCACTACCGGCTCCACGACGCCGTCCCGCTCTGGTCGAGCACGGACAACAACGGCCTCGGCTCGGCGATGCCGGCGCTGTACCATAAACTCTTCTATCTCTTCTCGGGGCCGCTCTTCCTGCTCACGGGCAAAATGAAGATCGCCTTGCTGCTCCCGATTCTCTTTTTTCTGCTGGTCGGAGCGTTTGGAATGTACCGACTGCTCGAGAAAATAGGCGCGCGCCGTGCCACCTGCATCGCGGGCGGGCTCTGCCTCATCGCCGCGAAATATACCGTGACCAATTGGTTGATCCGGGCCGCCCTGGCCGAATTCTCGGCGGCCATGCTGATCCCCTGGGCGCTCTATTATTTTCTGCTCACCCTGGAGGAGAACCGGGTGCGCCTGGGTTTGGCCGTCAGCCTCGCGCTCATTTTCCTGGCCCACTCTGTCATGGGCTATTATCTCGGCTTGCTGTTCGGATTTTTCTTTTTGGCTTCCCTCCTTGCGCGCCAAAACAAGCTTACGGGGGCACTGTTCTTCTCGATGCTGAAAGCGGGTTTGCTTTTCGGGCTGCTGGTCGGTCCTGCGGTGTTGCTGATCCTGACCATTGGGCAGGACTACGATATGAAGCGCATTCTGACGCTGCCGAATCACCCCTGCGCACAATTCCCGCCCCTGATGCGCTATTTCTGGGATAACGAATTCGTGTTCGGGAGCGATTGGAAAATCTATTCGGTGCAGCTCGACCTGCCGCCTTTGCTCCTGGCCGTTGCGGGATTTGGCACCGTTTTGTTTTGGAAAAACCGGGCGGAGAAATGGGCGTGGCTCCGTCCGGTGCTCCCGTTGGCAGTGCTTGGCCTTGCCGCCTTCTTCCTCCAGACACGACTTTCAGCCCCTTTTTACAACCATGTCCCCGGGGCCGCCTACCTGCAATTTCCGTGGCGTCTCCTCGGTTTGCTCGCTCCCATACTGATCGCCATCGGGCTTCATTTCGCCGAGAAAAGCGCGACACTTTGGAGACGCAACGGAGGCGTCGCCCTGTGCACATTCAGCATGGTGCTGCTTTGCGGCGGGATGGCCCCGCTCCTCTACGGCAATCTCCCGCTGAAGACCTGCATCGACACCCCCCTGGAGGGTGTTTACTTCAGCCAATGGGATGAATACATCCCCAAAACCGTCCCTCTCCCTGCGGCAACCGCGGAGTCCCTTGTAAGCGAGGCCAAGGCCAGGGGCTGTTCGCTCGAATACCAAAAACAAAACCAAGAAACCGTGCGCGCGGTTTATTTCTTCGATAGCGCCCGTGCAACCCCCATCCCGCTGCCGCTTTACGTTTCGCCACTGCATTGTGTCAAAGTGTTCAACAGCGAGGGGACATTGGTATCCCAAACCAAGCTGGGCACCTCGCCAGCGGCGGGCCTTTGCACGGTGGAGGTGCCCCAGGGAAAAGGCCGGATCGAAGTCGAGATGCCCGATCTGGGTAAGTTCCTCAAATGGTGCGCGGCCAAACTCTCCACCCGCCGCACTTCCTCCTGAACCAGGAACTCAGGAGAAGACGATCAGGAAATCAGGAAGTCAGGAAAATGCAGCGGAAAACGGCTCGCCCCCATCTTCTCCTTTCCTGACTTCCTGATTTCCTGACTTCCTGATTTCCTGATAAATTCCAATTCCCAGTCTTCCTGATTTCCAAATCCGCGAGAATCTGCGTAATATCCCTTCGTAAAATCCCAGGGCTCTGCAATGTGGCTCCGCTACGCGGCAAGGCAGCCTGCGGATAACTCTTCCTGCTCTTCCATGAACTTCTCCCGTTTTCAGCAAATCGCCGACCGTTTTTCCGGTCTGTCGCTCCTGGTCATTGGCGACATCATGCTCGATGAATTCATCTGGGGCCGCGTGAAGCGGATCTCGCCCGAAGCGCCGGTTCCGGTGGTGGAGGTGGACCGGGAAACCAGCTACCCCGGGGGCGCGGCCAACGTGGCGCGCAATCTGCGCGAGTTCTCGGAGAGCGTCCACCTGCTTGGGCTCATCGGCACCAATTCCCATGCCGCACAACTCAGGGGGTTGCTGGAATCCGAGGGCATCGGGCTCGACTGCCTGGTGGAAGACCCGGCGTACCAGACCATCGTCAAGACCCGCATTATCGCCCGCAACCAGCAGGTTGTGCGGGTGGACCGCGAAAAGAAAACCGCCCTCACCCGCCTCCAAACCTCGCAGGCGCTCGCCAAATTCGACGCTCTGATCCACCAGATCGACGGGATTATTATAGAGGATTACGCCAAGGGGCTGCTCACGCAGGAACTCGTGGACGCCATCGTCACCAAGGCACGCGCCGCGGGGAAGATTGTCACGGTGGATCCCAATCCCCACAACCACCTTGCCTGGAGCGGCGTGAGCGCCATCAAACCCAACCGCAGCGAAGCTTTCGCCGCCGCAGGGCTTGCGCTGACCGATCCTCTGGAACCCGCCACGGCCGATGCCGACCTGCTCCGGGCCGGGCAAATGCTCCTGGAACGCTGGAACACGGAATACGTGCTCGTCACCTTGAGCGAACAGGGCATCATGCTTTTCCAACGCAACGCCGCGCCCTTCCACATCCCCACGCGGGCTCAGGAGGTGTATGATGTTTCCGGCGCGGGCGACACCACCATCGCCCTGTTCACCCTCGCCCTTTGCGCGGGAGCGACTGCAACCGAGGCGGCGGTAATCGCCAACAACGCCGCCGGCGTCGTCGTCGGCAAGCTCGGCACCGCCACGCTCACTCCCGCCGAACTGCTGGAAAGCTTCGAGTAGAGAATCTCGCGCAAAGAGCGCAAAGGACGCGAAGAAAACGAACGCTACAAACGCGTGTCATCCCGAGCAAAGCGAGGGATCTCTCAAGCCACCCAAAATCGTGGTTTTTTAGTGCGTGCGAGCCTGGAGTCGTTTGCGGGTTCCCTCACTGCGTTCGGGATGACACGGCATGGGAGCTTTTTAAGACATAATTCCTTTGCGTCCTTTGCGTCCTTTGCGCGAGACTAGCTCGAAATGAGCCATCCTGCCGCCAACCTGCGCCCCGCCGTTTTTCTGGACCGCGACGGCACCTTGATGGAGGAGGTGCATTACTGCGCCGATCCCGCGCTCGTCCGGCTCTTCCCCGGCACTGCGGCAGCGCTGCGCAGGCTCACCCAACGCGGATTCCTCTGCGTCATCATCACCAACCAGAGCGGCATCGGGCGGGGACTGCTCACCGAAGCGCAATACCATGCCGTGCAGGCGGAGCTGCTCCGGCAGCTGGGAACTCAGGAAGAGGAAGAAGATCAGGAACTCAGGAACTCAGGAGGAGAGGAAAAATCAGGAAACCAGGAAACGAGGAAGGAAAACGAAAGGGAGTTCCGGGAGCAAGTGCGTTCCCAAATGGAGTTTGGGAACGAGGAAACTCAAGGGAAAGAAGATCAGGAAATCAGGAACTCAGGAGGGGAAAAGCCAGAAGAGGTAAGGCCAGAAAGTGAAAGGAACTCCGGCGAACCCGAAGGGTTTGAAGAAAATAGCCGGGGGTTGAGCGAAGCGACACCCCCGGAACCCGGCGCCCGAGCACCTCACCCCAAAGGGGTGGCAGACTCTTCCCTAATCGCCGCATCCTACTTCTGCCCGGACGCCCCGCCCACCCCCTCGCCCCGGCGCAAGCCCGAGCCGGGCATGGTGTGGGAGGCGGCGCGCGATCTCGGGATTGACCTCGCCCGCTCCTGGTTCGTGGGTGACAAGGCTGCGGATATCCAATGCGGAGCCCGCGCGGGCACCCGCACGATCCTCGTCCAGACCGGCTACGGAGCCCAAACCGCCGTCCAATCGCTCGACCCCGCCCCGGATTTTATCGTGAAAGATATTGCCGCAGCGGTGGATGTCATCGTACAGAATAGCGATGCCATCCGCCCCTAAAAGCGTCGCCGCCATTCTTCCCGCCCGCTGGGGGTCCACCCGATTTCCCGGCAAACCGCTCTACCGCATCGCGGGCAAACTGCTGCTCCAGCACGTTTGGGAGCGCACGCTCCGCGCCAAGAGCATCAGCCGGGTGATTGTCGCCACCGATGACATGCGCATCGCCGAGGCCGCTTTCGGTTTCGGCGCAGAAGTCGCCCTCACCTCGCCCAAACACCGGAGCGGCACCGATCGCATCGCCGAGGTTGCTCAAAAACTGACGGGCGTGAGCCATGTGCTCAATGTCCAGGGGGACGAACCGCTGGTCGATCCCGCCCTGCTCAATCGGCTGGCGAAAACCTTGCTCGCGGACTCCAAGCTCGACATGGTCACCGCCGCCAACGTCTTTGCGCCCGGCGACGACGTGAACAACCCGAACGCCGTCAAGGTCGTCCTGGATCGAGCTGGCAACGCCCTCTATTTCTCGCGCAGCCCCATCCCTTACCTGCGGGATGCGAGTAACGCCGTCCCCTTTTACCGGCATCAGGGGCTGTATGGCTACTCGCTCAAATTCCTGCTCCAGTTTGTGAAATGGAAACCGTCGCCGCTGGAGAAAGCCGAGCAACTCGAACAATTGCGCGCCATGGAAAACGGCGCGCGCATCCGGGTGCTGCTCACCAAACACGCCTCCATCGGGGTCGATGTTCCCGCCGATGTTGCGGCGGTGGAAAAATTTCTCAAAGCGAAATGATTGCTCCACAGATTACGCAGATGGACGCAGATTCTCCCCCAAAACTCCTTTAAAAACCTCATCCCCCCCTCTCTTTTTCCTGCTTTCCTGGCTTCCTGATTCATTCTTCCTTCAAAATCTGTGAAATCCGCGTAAGCTGCCGGGAACTCCTTTATGAAATACATTTTTGTCACCGGCGGCGTGGTCAGTTCACTCGGCAAAGGCCTTGCAGCCGCCTCGCTCGGCACATTGCTGGAACACCGCGGCCTACGCGTCGTTCTTCAGAAGTTCGACCCGTATCTGAACGTCGATCCCGGCACCATGAGCCCCTTCCAGCACGGCGAAGTGTATGTGCTCGATGACGGCGCGGAGACGGACCTCGACCTCGGCCATTACGAGCGCTTCACCAAATGCGTGCTCACCCGCAACAACAACCTCACCAGCGGCCAGGTTTACCAAAACGTTCTGGATAAAGAGCGACGGGGCGACTACCTCGGCAACACCGTCCAGGTGATTCCGCACATCACCGACGAGATCAAGAACCGCCTGCGCCAGTTGGAAAAAGAGCAGCCGTGCGACGTGCTCATCACCGAGATCGGCGGCACCACGGGCGACATCGAGGGCCTGCCGTTCCTCGAAGCCATCCGCCAATTCATCCTGGAAGTCGGCCCGCAAAACGCCCTCATCATGCACGTGACGCTCGTGCCGTTCATCAAGGCGGCGGGCGAGCTGAAAACCAAGCCCTCCCAGCAGAGCATCGCCAAGCTGCGCGAGATCGGCCTCCAACCGCAGGTGCTCGTCTGCCGGTGCGAACATCCGCTCGGCGACGATGTGCGCCAGAAGCTTTCCATGTTCTGTAACGTCCCGCTCGCGGCCGTGGTGGAAGCGCGCGACGTGGACCACACGATCTACGAGATGCCGCTCATGCTCCAAAAGGAGTGCCTCGACAACACCGTCATCGACCTGCTCGGCCTCGGCAAGCGCGCCGCTGCGACTGCCGACATGGCGAAGTGGAAGAAATTCGTCCAGCGCATCATCAGCCCGAAAAAGCGCGTCAAGATCGCCGTCGTCGGCAAATACATTGAACTTCAGGACGCCTACAAGAGCATCTACGAATCCCTCACGCACGCCGCCGCCGCCAACGATTGCGGCATCGACCTCGTCCGCGTGGACGCGGAGACGGTGAAGGAAAGCGATCTCGATGACGTCGCGGGCGTCCTCGTTCCCGGCGGCTTTGGCGACCGGGGCATTGAAGGTAAAATCCGCGCCGCCCAGTTTGCCCGCGAAAACGGTGTCCCCTACCTCGGGCTGTGTCTCGGGATGCAGATTGCCACCATCGAATTCGCCCGCAACGTCTGCGGATTCAAGGATGCCAACAGCACCGAGTTTGACGAGAAAAGCACGCACCCGGTCATCTCGCTGCTCGACGAGCAAAAGGAAATCACCCAAAAGGGCGGTTCCATGCGTCTGGGCACCTGGCCCGCGAAGATCGTCGAAGGCACCCGCGCGCACAAGGTGTACGGCACCACCGAGATCACCGAGCGGCACCGCCACCGGTATGAATTCAACCCGGCCTTCAAGGATGCAATGACCGCCAAGGGGTTCGTCATCGCCGCCACCTCCCCGGACGGTTCGCTGGTGGAAATGATCGAGCTTCAGGATCACCCGTGGTATCTGGCCTGCCAGTTCCATCCCGAGTTCCAGAGCAAGCCCAACCAGCCGCATCCGCTCTTCAAGGGATTCATCGCGGCGTGCCTGGCGAATTTGAGTTAGCCGCGGATTATCTCACACAGAGACACAGAGGACACAGAGTTGGAGAAATTATTCTTTCTCCGTGTCTCCGTGTGACACTTCCCCCCTGCAATCCCTGCTCGACCGTGCGAGTGTAAATCGTTAAACGTTGCACTCCATGCACCGCAAGAGCCTCATGCTCAAGTTCGTCGAACTGCTCGTGCGCACGGTTTATCGGCTCCACCTCACGGGACTCGAAAACCTGCCCGAGGGCGGTTGCTTGCTGCTGCCCAATCACGTCTCCTGGGTGGACGCCATTTTGTTGCAGGCCGCCTGCCCGCGCCCCATCCGGTTCCTGGTATACGAGCCGATTTACCGGAACGTGCTCTTCCACCCGATCTTCCGGCTGCTGCGGGCGATCCCGATCACCGCGCGCAAAGCCAAAGACGCCCTACGCGAAGCCTCCGCACTCATCCGGGCCGGGGAAATCGTCTGCATTTTTCCCGAGGGCGAACTCTCCCGCACGGGGATGCTCCTGCGGTTGCGGCGCGGCTATGAACGGATCGCCCATGCCGCTGAGTGCCCGGTGATCCCGGTCTGGCTCGACCAACTCTGGGGGTCCATCTTCTCGTTCCAGGGCGGCCGGTTTTTCAAGAAATTTCCCAAGCGCGTCCCCTATCCCGTGACGATCCTCTTTGGCAAGCCGCTCGCGCACGACCGCGCCGACATCGCCCTCGTCCGCCAGCGGATGCTCGAACTGGGCGAAGCGGCCTACCAGCAGCGTCCCCTCTTGCACGGGCACCTTGCAATGGCCTGCCTGCGCGGGCTCAAGCACCATCAATTTGAAACCGTCCTCATCGACGGCATGGATGGCTCCCGCATGAGCCGGGGGAGGGTTCTCGCTGCGGGCATCGTGCTCGCCCGGCGGATCACCGCGCGCTGCCCGCAAAAGCGCATCGGCATCATGCTGCCGCCGGGACGCGCCGCTGTAATCGCAAACCTCGCCGTCATGCTGGCCAACAAAGTCCCGGTGAACCTCAACTTCACCGCCGGACGCGACGCCATGGCCGCCGCCATTCGCATCGGCGATTTGCACGACCTGATCACCGCCGGGCCGGTGTTGAGCAAATTTAGCGACCTGCCCACCCCGCCCAACATCCACTTGCTCGACGAGTTGCTGCCACCGCTCAAAGCGCGGATCGCGCTCTGGCGGACCGTGGTCGCGCTCACGCCGTGGTGGGTACTTGCGCCGGTGTTGCGCATCCCCCGGCGGGGCGACCACGAGGAAGCGGTCGTGCTCTTCACCAGCGGCAGCGTGGGCGAACCCAAGGGCGTGGTGTTGAGCCATCGCAACCTGCTCGCCAACGTCTGCCAATTCGCCGAGCTTCTCAACCTCCGCCCCCACGACGGTCTCCTCGCCTCGCTCCCGTTCTTCCACTCGTTTGGCTGCACCGTCACCCTCTGGTATCCGCTCATCGAACGCATCCGCATGGTGACATATCCGAACCCGCTCGACGCCGAAAAAAACGCCGAGTTGATCCAGCGCCACAAGGTCACGGTGCTGCTCTCGACCCCCACTTTTCTGCGCATGTACCTGCGCAAAGCCACCCCGGAACAGCTCGCCTCCGTGGAGTTGGTCATCACCGGCGCGGAGAAGCTCCCGCGCGATGTGGCGAACGCCTTCCACGAGCGCTTTGGCAAGGAGGTATTGGAAGGCTACGGGCTCACCGAAACTGCCCCCGTTGCCGCCGTCAACCTCCCCGAGCCGCCCAAACACAAGCCCGATGACCAGGTGCAACCTTCCTCGCGGCCCGGTTCCGTCGGCAAACTCGCCCCCGGCATCGCCGGGCAGATTCGCGATCCCGGGACGGGGCAACTCCTCTCGCTGCACGAAACCGGGATGCTATGGGTCAAAGGCGCGAACATCTTCGAGGGCTATCTCAACGACCTCTACCGCACCGCCGAAGTCCTCGTGGACGGCTGGTTCAAGACCGGCGACCTAGGCCGCTTCGACGAAGACGGGTTCCTCTACATCGAGGGGCGCATCGCGCGGTTCTCGAAGATCGGCGGCGAAATGGTCCCCCACGAAACCATGGAAGTGCGCATCCGCGAAGCGCTCGGCGCCGGCAGCGAAGAAGAACGCACGCTTTGCATCGTCGGCATTCCCGACCCCGCCAAGGGCGAAGCCATCCTCCTCTTGACCACGCTCGAAATCGACCTGCCCGCGCTCCGCTCCACGCTTCTCGCCATGGGCGTGCCCGCGCTTTGGATTCCGCGGATCGTCAAGCGCCTCCCGGCCATCCCCGTGCTCGCCAACGGCAAGCTCGACTTGCAGGCATGCAAAAACGCGGCGCTCTGAGGATTTACCGTCCGCGCCCAACTGGCTCGCTGCGTTCGGGATGACACATATTGAACGAGCCGCTTTGAACGAGCCGACTCTCTCTGCGAATAGCATGACAATCTCTCACAAAACCGGACTCTTTGGATCACCCGAGAACACATCGTCCGCAACGGTTCTGTTTTCCTGAGCGCCAACGGCGCGGCTCCATACCAGCCTGGGGCAACGCCCCAGGACCC
>CAIYQA010000120.1 GCA_903928175.1 uncultured Spartobacteria bacterium
GCGGATTGAGCACGAGCGTTTCCCAGTGCCCTTGCAGGGCACGGCTCTCTCACACGCATACCCAGGGCGCTGCCCTGGGCTGGTTTACTCAGCCCCTTCGGGGCGAGAGGAATGCGACAAATTAAACCGAAACTGGTCTAATGCTCCGCCTTCGGCAAGGTGGATCGACCGCTCCGCGGGCGATTCCGGGAGTGCGCATTGCAAACAGATATTTTTTTGCGTTTTTTGCGCTTCTTTGCGGCTATTTCCGGGCTAATTCCGCGCGAGGTAGCCGGCCACGCCGTCGAAGGTGGGCTTCATCGCTTCTTTGCCGACCATCCAGTTGGCGGGACAGACTTCGCCGTGCTGCTCGAAATATTGGAGCGCATCCACGATGCGCAGCGTCTCCTTCACCGAACGGCCCAGCGGCAGATCGTTGACGAGTTGATGGCGCACGATCCCCTGTCGGTCGATCAGGAACAGGCCGCGGTAGGCGATCATTTCGCTGCTGGCGGTGAGGTGGCCCTCTTCATCGAGGCTGTATTCGCCATTGAGGACCCCGTACGCCGAGGCGATGGTCTTGTTCGCATCCGCAATGATAGGGTATTGCACGCCTTGAATGCCGCCCTGCGCCTTGGGCATCTGCAGCCAGGCCCAATGCGTCTCGGCGGTGTCCGTGGAACATCCGATCACCGCGGTATTGCGCGCGTGAAATTCGTCCAGGCAGCTTTGGAACGCATGGAGTTCGGTGGGGCAGACGAACGTGAAATCCTTCGGGTAAAAGAAAAGGACGACGTATTTGTTGCCGCGGTATTGGTCCAGGGAGAGGGTTTCCTCAATGACGCCGTTGATGACGGCGCGGGTATTGAAATTCGGAGCCGGTTTTCCAACGAGAATAGACATAAGTTTTTTGGGGGTGTGTGGGCTTCAAAGAAAGCACGCGGCAGGCGTACTGCAAAGAGAATTTCCCGCGCGAACCCGATTTGGATTCAGCGCTGGCTGAAATTATCCACTTTACGGGGAATGTGCCTAGAATTGCACAGGCTGAGTCTGAGGGAGAGATCGGGGAATTTTTGTTTCCCTGCCCGGGGAATTGCCCCGGTTCTCTGAAAGAAAAAAATACTTGAGCCTCACACCTGAAAGGCCTAAGTAATTGGCAAGGGAATTGCTAATGGGGCACATGCCGACAACGGCATCTCATTCCAACGACCTAATACAAACTACCAAAAATATGGCCAAAATCAAAAACCTCACTCTCGGCGTCGGCATCGCACTGGCTGGAGTTATCCTGCCTGCCTCGCTGTACGCGGGAACAGAATCCAAAACGATCATTGCACCCGCTGCCCCGTCCGTCATCACGGGCGACATCGGGATCAATTTCGTATCCGAATACATCTCCCGTGGCGTGCCGCAGGAGATCAAGGGAGTCATTGCCCAGCCGTATGCTGATCTCTATTTCAGCCTCTACCAAGGGGATGGCTTTGTGAACAAGGTCAGCTTGAACCTCGGGGTCTGGAGCAGCATCCAAGATCAGAAGACCCTCACCGGTTCCGTGGGCCCTGTGCACAACAGTGATTGGTACGAATTTGACTACACGCCCGGCTTGGCGGTGACGTTCGCGAAGAACTACACTCTCACGGCGAGCTACTTCGAGTTCGACAGCCCGAACAATGCGTTCGAAGCTTCCCGCAACTTGAACTTCAGCCTGGCCTACAACGACACCGACCTGCTCGGAGCGTTTGCACTCCATCCGCATGTGACCTACTTGCGCGAGTTGCAAAACAAGGCGGCCAACGGACCTGCCGGGACCAGTGGCAACTACTATGAAGTGGGCGTTCTGCCCGCTCTTCCTGCTTACGGACCGGTGACGATCTCGTTCCCGATCACGGCTGGATTCGGTTCTGAGAACTTCTACGCTGCCGATCACGGCTTCGGGTTTTTCTCGGGTGGAGTGAACGCCTCCGTGGCGCTCGCTTGCGTTCCGGCGAAATTCGGTGCGTGGGCTTTCAACGCCGGCGCCACTTACTATCGTCTGCCCAACCAGAATGCGGCAGTCTATAGCGCCGACAATACGATCGACAAAGATCGCGTTGTCTTCCAAGGCGGCATCGGTGCGACCTTCTAACGTATCGACGTAGTTAACCCTATTCCGTTACTTCCGCCGTCCCTGCAAAGGGGCGGCGGATTTTTTTTACCCCTGGAGGTGGGCTTGGAGAAACCAGAGGGCTTTGTCCAGGGAGCGGGATTGACTGGTGAAGAGGTCGGCGGTATCGGCGTCGCCCAGATCCTGGGACGTTTTGATGGCCTCCCGCGTGGAGGCGGCGAGGTCGGCATACCGTTCCACGAGTTCCTCCACGCTTGCCATCCCCTCGACCACTTCCAGCGGCCATTCCGGCAACCGGGAGGCGCCGCCCGCCATGCGGACCGTTCCGGTGGCCATGCCGCCGAGCGCCGTGGCGCGTTCGGCGATGGTGTCGATCCACGGGAAAAGTTTTTCCGCAAGTTTGTCAAACAGCAGGTGGAGCTGCATGAACTGCGATCCTTTCACATTCCAGTGGGCCTGTTTGGTCTGGCTGTGGAGATCGGCGGTATCGGCGAGTTGCGCGTTGAGAAGTTCGATCATCCGCTCGCGCATTTGGGCGGGAAGATCAATGTGAGTGGCAAAAGTGGCGATTCCTTTCATAGGTGCCCGGGAATCGGATGGGAAGGGGTCGCCGCGTGGGTGGGGGGAGCGGGGAAATCTCACACGAAGGCACGATGTGAGGAAAACTGCTCATTTGCGCCGTTCGCACACAGTCATAAGCTTTGGTCCCACGTTATCGACTGGGCACAAGACGAGCACGAAGTGAAGTGTGCGCGGTTTACGTTTTGATTTAGAGCATTTTCGTTTGACGTTGTCGCATTGATTGTGCGCTGAAAGCGCAAGGGAAACCAGCCCAGGGCAAGCGAAGCGCCACCCTGGGTGCCGCGCAATAACCGGTTGCGCCCTGCAA
>CAIYQA010000121.1 GCA_903928175.1 uncultured Spartobacteria bacterium
AATACTCAAAATGAAAATACTAAAGGCAGGGCTGGCTGGTCTGCTTATGGCGTCGTTGGCGGCTGTGCATGCCGCCGCTATGCCACCCGTGAGCGGCAACCCGAAGATGTCGGCCCGGCCAAACGTCCTCTTGATCTTGACCGATGACCAAGGCTACGGCGACCTGCGCTCCACGGGCAATGACAAGATCGACACCCCAACTCTCGATCGATTGGCCACCGAGGGCGCGCGTTTCGATCGCTTCCATGTCAGCCCCGTCTGCGCGCCCACGCGGGCGGCCCTGATCAGCGGACATTATCCCTCGCGGTGCGGAGTTTATTTTACGGTGGGAGGCAGCGAAATCATGCGATTAAAAGAGGTGACCATCGCCCAGATGTTGAAGCCGGCTGGTTATGCCACGGGTCTTTTCGGGAAATGGCACAACGGCGAGGTCTATCCTTATACCCCTAGAGCCAGGGGGTTTGACGAGTTTTTTGGATTTTACGGGGGAGACATCACACTCTATTTTGACCCCATTCTGGAGCACAACGACAAGCCGGTTGCTTGCAAGGGGTACGTCGCTGATGTGCTGACCGATGCCGCGATGCAATTTATGACCGCCCACCGCGATGGTCCCTTCTTTTGCTACGTGCCCTTCAATCTGCCTCACAATCCGCTGCAAACGCCCGAAAGACTTCTGCAAAAGTATCAGAAACGGGGGCTGGATATGTTTTTGAGCAGCATCTACGGGATGGTGGAAAGTATCGACGAGAACGTCGCTCGGCTGCTGGCCAAACTCGACGAGTTGAAGATTGCGGATAATACGATTGTCATTTTCCTCAGCGACAACGGCCCGGCTTCCAAGCGCTTCAATGCGGGCATGCTGGGACAGAAAGGCGGGATCGATGAAGGCAGTACGCGGGTGCCCTGTTTCGTTCGTTGGCCGGGCCATATCAAGCCAGGCACTGTGATCAAGCCGATTGCCGCACATATCGATATCCTGCCGACGATTGCCGAAGCCTGCGGAGTTAAGACTCCTGAGGGGGTAAAGCTTGACGGTCGCAGCGTGATGCCGTTGCTGACCGGTTCCAAAGAGCCGTGGCCGGAGCGCACGTTCTTTACCGATATCGGCGCAGCGCGGACGGATCGGTGGCGGATTGTGTTTCGAGATGCGAAGGGGATTCAGGATGACAACTGGCCCATGTGGCTGGCCAAGTCAAAAACTCAGCTCTATGACATGCCTGCGGATCCGGGCCAGGAACACGATGTGGCCGCCGAACACCCCGACGTGGTCAAGCAGCTGACCGATGAGTTCAAAGCCTTCAAAACCGACATTGGCCTTCACCAGAAGGTTCCGCCACTGCCGGTCGGCTATGAGCAAGCCCCACTCGTCCGTTTGAGGACGGACGTGGCCAAAGTCAAAGGGGTTCCGAATCGAAGCGGTTATTTAGGCTATCGCATGCCGTGGGCTGACGAGGAAGGTTCGATCGAGTGGAATTTGGACGTCGTTACCAGCGGGGAATACGAGGCTCGGCTCGTCTACGTCTGTCGGCCGGAGGATTTAGGCGCGAAGGTGAAGTTGGAGGCCTGTGGCAACTCAATTACAGCCACGGTTGATCGCCCGGCCGATCCGACGCCGCGCCAGTCTTCCAATCCACGGTACAAGGTCGAGGATCGCAACTGGGCGACCTTCCCCTTGGGCACGCTTAAGCTTGTTAAGGGCTTGGCTACCCTGCGGATGACCGTTCCGGAAATCCCA
>CAIYQA010000122.1 GCA_903928175.1 uncultured Spartobacteria bacterium
CAATATCCCACGATGAGCCACGACGAAGCGGCGGCGCACAACGCCAAGATGGACGCCATCGTGGGTGACAACGCCACGGGAGGTGAGGGAGATTCGCCCTACGAGAAGCGGCGCACGGCGGCGCTGGCATCCGTTCCCATGACGCCACCGGTGCCGACTGATGTAACACCTTCAACGGACGATGGGTATCCTATTACAAACGTCGCCGCCCGGCGCAATGGCGGCAGTGTCTCACGCACCCGCATGATGGCGCAACACCGCGACATGGGCGGCCCTGTGACTGGATTCGAGAACCCCCAGGATCAACCTCCCGGCGACCAGCGGACTCCCGACCAGATCGCCCAGGACAACGCCAATCCCTCCACGCCGTTTGGCAACGCCTTGCAGCGCAAGATGAGCGCCGGTGCTCAGGGAAATTATCAACGGGACAAGCAATCATCCGATTTGTCAGCCTACCTCATCAACCAGAGAAACGCCTTCATAAATCCCACCAACAATCCTCTTATGGCAAGAAACCTTGGACTCCGGGCTCCCATCCCATTCTCCCTGACGAACCCGCCGCCCATGCTCGCCAAAGGTGGCCCAACCAAGCGCACCCGGATGCTCGCCCGATGAACACCAGCACCACCGTCGCCACCGCCCGCCTGCTGTTTGGAAGCCTGTTTAACACGACAGACTTCCTGAATTACATCAACCAGGCACAGGAACGCGTGACCAACAGCGGACTATGGAAAGGGAGCATCGGGTATGCCGCTTTCCCGGTTGTCAATGATTATTTTACACTGCCCTATGCCTATCTTTCCATCATCGGCGCGCAATGGTTTGTGATGCCGGTGCCGGTGTTCGGGCAGATGCACGACTTTATCGAGGGCGGCCCCGGACAGGCTCCGATGGGGAGACCTCCCCGTGGCATTGTGGAAGACCTTGGAGACGGATATGCCACATTATGCGACCCGCCGACGCCGGGTTCCACCTTGAAATTTGTGCCCGATATTCTGATTGATTCCGGGCGCGTCTTCCGCATCTATGGAATCTCCAATGGAGTCGAGATATTCGATGTCAACGGCGCGGGCATGAACATCACCGTGAACTATCCCAGCACCTCAGAGGCCACGGTATTTGACCGGGTGACGGGCATCCAGTTCCCGCTCAACAGCGACGGATCGCCCGTCATGATCGGTGGGCTGACGCTGTATGCGGTTGACCCGCTCGGCAACCAGACAAAACTCAGCTACTACTACCCGAACGAAACTACGCCGTCCTACCGGCGCTATCAGATTGGCGTCACATCCGCCTCCAACACCCAGGTTCCCAATGCGGTCACGGTGCTGGTGCGCCGCCGTTTTGTTCCGGTGTTCAAGGAAACGGACTGGATCGCCATCGGCAATCTCGGCGCGCTCAAGTTTGCGATGCAGGCCATTGACTGTGAATCCACCCGGTCTGATGCGGACGCGCTTTGGGCGAAATGCTACGCCACGCTCAATCAGGAACTCCATGCCGTGCGCGGCGCGGTGCGCCCCCAGGTTGACACCGGATTATTCAGCGATTGCGCAGGGTTTGACAACATCCACTGATTATGCCCGCTCCCTTTTCACCCACCGCCGCCCTTGGCATCGCGCCCAGGCCGTATGCCGATTATTTTCAGGATGGCGACGACCCGGAAACGCCGACATTCAAAGGAATCGGTTACTCCGCGCCGAACATGCTGGCCTCACCCATCACCACGCCCTTTGATCTTGCCAGTGTGAAGCAGGGAGTGGCGGAGCAGCAATATGGGCTGGAGCAGCGTCAGCGCCAGCTTGCCGCAGAGCAGGAAATGGCGCAAGGCGGAACCGACTGGAGCAGCGACGAGGGTCAGGCGCATTTGCAGGACATGATCGCGCAAGGATTAATTGACCCGCAACACGCCCGCGCCATTGAGTATGCCCAGTCCGTGCAGAACAAGGCATCCAAACAAGGTGCTCTCAACAAATACTCGCCCGTGGACGCCGCCGTGGTCAAAGCCGCCGCCCCGCTGGAAACCATTGACCCGTCCGATCCCACGGCGCGGCAGCAGCTCAACCAGGCATTGCAGGACATTGACAACAATCCTGATTACGCAGGAACCAATGTGAAGGCGCACCCGTATTTTGTCGGTGCCTTGAAGGGCGTTCAAAACAAGATCGAAGCCTTCCAGATGCACCGGCTGGCGCTTGGAGGTCATGACCCCGATCAGAAGATGATGCTGGACGCGGCGCAGAAGGGAGTTGACCCGGATGTCATCCATCAATTCACCGATGAAACCCATAAAAAAGTGATTGATCCACTCGGACTCGCCAAGGCAACATTTGATGCCAGTAGAGGCGCTCAAGCCTTGACAGTCGATGCTAAAAAGAACCTGAACACGCTCGCTGCGCAAGCTCTTGCAGCATCCAAAATTGACCCCACACCCGATCAAAAAAG
>CAIYQA010000123.1 GCA_903928175.1 uncultured Spartobacteria bacterium
ATGCCCAGCGGTGCGGCGACGACCAGATTGTCCCCCAGCCCCATCCACGACACCTTATGCCGTCGCGCATACCAATAGGTGAAAATCACGATGCCGAGGATGCCGCCGTGACTGGCCATCCCGCCTTCCCAAACGCGGAAAAAGCGCAACGGCTCATGGAGCATCGCGCCGAAATCGTAAAATAGTGCGTAACCAAGACGCCCACCCAGCAACACGCCCCAGAGCGCCGTCGCGGCGATAAAATCGCCCACTTTCTCCTCCGGTAACTCAGCAAACCCATGCCGGGAAAACCAGCGCAGCATCTGGTAACCGAGGAAGAACGCCGCGACATAAGCCGTCCCATACCAGCGGATACCGATCCCGTGCCCAAACTCCACGATAAACGGGCTGAAGTGGTCAATGTAGTAAGCAAACATGAAACAACACTTTGGCAGAAATTTGGTCTTCTGCCCATCAAGAGCTTATGAAAAGTGAACCGGGGGGGCACATGGAGTTACGTATTGTATCCCGCACCGCTTTCGGCCTTTGGCATTTGCTCGAATACGGACGTCCTCCAGCGCATAAGGTTGGATGTGTCAAAACAATGGAGCGATCTGGCAAAACCGCGCCTCTCGGGTGCCCTCGCGCTGGCCGATCCCACGCAAAGCGGGTCTGCTGGGAAGGCATTTGAGATGTTGATCCAGCAGCAGATTGTCGAAGCGGGGGGCGATCCGGCGGAAGGCTGGAAGCGGGCGATGCGGCTCCCGATTCTCCCGAATGGACGGCTTCGCTGTTTGGGACGATTGCATTTGTGATTCAGGCGATGGCGATTGATCCGCAGGAAGAATTGCGCGAAGCTTGGGCGGAGATCATCACCGCCGGATTCCCGCCGCAGGCCACCGCCTTATTTGACGACGTCAGCGCCGTGGATTACGCCACGGCCACCTCCGTTCTCAAACCGGCATTGGCTTCCGCGCAAAAAATGGATCAAACGCGCCTGGGTAAAAGGCTCGGGGACCAATTTCGCGAGCAATATGGCCGAGTGGCCGCCTTGGCGAGGGAGGGAAAGTGAGCAATAATATCGAAACTGCCGTGGAATAAGGGCTTCTCAATTTGCATTGGTCTGCTTATCTTTGGGAAAACCCAACCGACCCTGGAAATTATGGCAAAGATTGACGCTCCCGTAGAAGACAAACAGACCGCAGCACGCAACAAGAACCTCGATCTTGCCATTCAGCAAATCGAGAAGGATTACGGCACAGGTGCCATCATGCGCCTGGGGGACAAGACCTCGATGGAGGTGGAAGTCATCCCATCCGGTAATATCCTGATCGATCGCGCACTTGGCGTCGGCGGATTCCCGCGGGGCCGCGTGGTGGAGATTTTTGGGCCGGAATCGTCGGGAAAAACCACGCTCACGCTCACGGTGGTGGCTCAGGCGCAAAAACGGGGCGGGCTTGCAGCGTTCATCGACGTCGAACACGCGCTCGACCCCACTTACGCCCGCAAGCTCGGGGTGAATATCGATGACTTGCTGGTTTCCCAGCCCAGTTCCGGTGAGGAAGCGCTGCGCATTTGTGAAACCCTGGTGCGCTCCAACGCGCTCGATGTGATCGTCATCGACTCCGTGGCCGCGCTCGTCACCAAACAAGAACTCGAAGGCGAGATCGGCGATTCCACCGTCGGCGCGCAAGCCCGCCTGATGAGCGCCGCGCTACGCAAGCTGACCTCGCTGATTTCCAAGGCCCGCACCACCTGCATTTTCACCAACCAGATCCGCGAAAAGATCGGCGTCATGTTCGGCAACCCGGAGACGACGCCCGGCGGCAAAGCGCTTAAATTCTACTCCAGCGTCCGGTGCGACATCCGGCGCATCGGGGCGATCAAAGTGGGCGACGGCACCGTCACCGGCAACCGGACCAAGCTCAAGATCGTGAAGAACAAGGTCGCGCCGCCCTTCACCGAGTGCGAGTTCGACATCATGTACAACGAGGGGATTTCCCACACGGGCTCCCTCCTCGACCTCGCTTTGGAGAAGGGGATCATCGAGAAGCGCGGTTCCTGGCTCAGCTACAAAGGCAACCAGCTTGCCCAGGGGCGCGACGCCGCGAAAGAGGTACTCAAGGCCGATGCCGCACTCTTCGAGGAGATTGGGGCGGCGGTAAAGGTAAAGTTGGACGAAGTGGTGTAGGTCCTCCCCAGTAGGATAAACCATCCGCCAGATGTACCGTTCCGGAGCAGGATTCTTTTCATATTCCGCTTCGATAAACTGGCAGGGTAACCCTGAATGACGAATCAGGAAAAGTATTGAAGGGAGAGAGCGTGTCTGCTTTATTGGGTCTTTCAAAATCCAATTATGACCTCCCCACGCTCATTCCCTCCCATCCCCGTTCTGGTCTGTTCCTTGACTGTCTTGTTTGCCTTGGCCGCACAGGCAACAGTCACTCCCCCCACGGACACTGCAACTGATACGGGCGCCACGCGGCTGCCAGAAGTCACCGTCACCGCTCTGAAAGAGCCCGCCTCGGCCCAGTCCGTGCCAGTGAGCGTCACGGCAGTCACAGCGGAGACCATCAAGGACGCC
>CAIYQA010000124.1 GCA_903928175.1 uncultured Spartobacteria bacterium
GCTCCCCCTTACCAGCGCCCTTGCAGGGCGCAACCGGTTGTTGCGCGGCACCCAGGGCGACGCTGCGCTCTGCCCTGGGCTGGTTTCCCTTGCGCTTTCAGCGCACAATCAATGCGACAACGTCAAACGAAAATGCTCTAGAACAGCTCTCCCTGGAGGGGTTTGTCCACGCCTGCCGCTTCTACGCGGATTTCCTCGGTGAGCGATTTGAATTCCCAAGGCTCCAATTCGGCGAGCAGTTCGGTGTGGCGCGGGCGGATGGCCAGTTCCTCCAAGGGGACGGGCAGCGGCAGGTGCGTATCGAGCCGGACCATCTCTTGGTTGCTCAAGATTTGCGCCCTCGCACTCGCGACCTTTTCCCGAATCGCTTCATTTTCAATGCTGTCCACGCGCTCCAACAGCGCGGTGATGCTTCCAAATTGCTGAATGAGGGCGGCGGCCCGCTTGGGCCCGAGGCCGCTTACGCCGGGGATGTTATCGGAGGCGTCCCCGACGAGGCAGAGCACATCGCCGATCTGGTCCGGCGCGACGCCCCATTTTTCGCGGACGTAATCAGCCCCCAGCAGGGCGAATCCCTCTTTGGGCGATGCGAAATCGGCTTTGTTGGTGGAGTAAACCCGGATGCGGTCGTCCACGAGTTGGAAAAGGTCTTTGTCGTTGGTGGCGACCACCACTTCCATGCCTTGGTGGGCCGCAGCGCAGGTGTAGGAGGCGATCAGGTCATCGGCTTCGGTATCCGGCTGGCGCAAGCTGGCGATGCCCAGCAACGGGACAAGCCGCCGGATATGGGCGATCTGCGGCCGCATCAACTCGGGCATTTCGGCCCGCTGCTGTTTGTATTCCGGTTGGAGCTGGGTGCGGCGGTGCGGCAACCCTTCGTCCCAAAGCACGGCGGCCCGGTCGGGCTGCAAATCGCGCAACATTTTGCGCAGCACTTTGACGAAGCCGAAAATGGCGTTGGTCGGTTCGCCGCGCGAGTTTGACAACTCCCGAATGGCAAAAAAGGAGCGGTAAACGTAGTAAGGGCCGTCAACGAGAAGCAGTTTCACAATGCCAAGTTAAACACAGGGCGGTGTGGCGACAACGTTTTTGCGTGCTTTCACCCGCGCTGACCGGATAGGCAACGAAGTACGGGTATGGAGACGAAGGAAAAATCAATGTGCCCCCAGTGCGTGGAAGCGATGGCACGTATGGAGAAATGCATTCGTGAAAATCCCAGAGAGGCTGCCCTCACCAGCTTGGGGGCGGGATTTCTGCTCGCCCAGCTTCCTCTGCGACTGTTGATGGCCACCGTTGCGCGGATCGTTTTGCTGGTCCTCAAACCCACCCTCCTTTTATATGGCTTTTATCGGATGGCGGAGGACATGAACGAGCACCCGAAAACGGAAACAGAAGGGCAGATTTAATCGCAAGGCTTGCGCTTGCCTCGCGCTTCGAGCACTCTTTGGAGCGTGCTCGAACTCCAAGATGTTTCCCTTTTGTTGGCGGCAAAACCGCAGGAGCTGGTTTTGCTGGGAGATATCAACGCGGTATTTTCGCCCGGGGAACTTGTGGCTGTGGTGGGTACTCCCGGCTCGGGCAAAAGCACGCTGCTGAAACTGCTCGCGGGCATCCGCCGGCCGACGTTTGGGAAGTTGGCTTGGACCGATGCCAAGGGGGAGGCCCTTTCTCCGCGACCCGCCATCGCTTATCTGCCGCAGGATTCGCAACAGGCTTTCTTCGGGGGGGATTTTTTTACTGTGGCCGAGGAGGTCCAAATGGCGTTGCGCCTGCGGGTGGCGGGCTTGGATGACGCAAGCCGCCGGGAGCAGGCGGCTGCCTTGCTTGAGAAAACCGGGCTTGGCCCGCTGGCGGATCGTCGCCCGGATATGCTGACCGCCTCCCAACGGCAGCGGTTGGAACTGGCAACGGAACTCGCCGGAACCCCGGCACTGGTGCTCTGCGATGAGACCCACGGGACGCTCGATCCCCAGACGCAAGGCGAGTATGTCCAACTCCTTCGACATTTGGCGGATGTCGAATCCCTCGCGGTCGTCCACGTAACCCACGCTCTGGACCGTCTGGAAATTTATGATTCCGTGATCGTGTTGCACGGCGGGCAACTCGTTTTTCAGGGGCCGCCGGAATTGCTGACGCACTATTTTGCGCTCTCCTCGGCGGTGGAACTTTACGGGCTGCTTCCCACGCGGCGATCGGATGACTGGCATCGCTCATGGACCAAGCACGGCAAGGCTTACCGAACCGCCGAAGGCCTGAGCCAGATCGCCTCGGAACGCGGGGAAACCCTTTTTGTGGAAAACCAGTCCGCCGCTCCCGAGAGGAAACCGGCGACGCCTCCGCGCCGACCGGGCGCCTTTTCCCAATGCCTCACCCTTCTCATGCGCCGTTGGGTGCTGGCCAGGCGCAATGCTCCCGCGCTCGCCCTCCAGCTTGCGCTTTTGTTGGGCCTCCCCTTTGCGGTTGCGTTTTTCGCCACGGGCGACCTGATGCGTTTGCAGGAACTCTCGCAGGAACTCACGGGCAATGTGGTGGAGCAACTCAAGGAAAATGCGGTTTTTGCCGTGAACGCCTCCCACGGAGTCGGGCTGGTCACGGGGTTGGCTATGGCGCAGGCGCTTTTGCTCGCATTTCTGGCCTCCCACAATGCGGCGCGCGAGATCGCGGGGGAACGGATGGTCTTTGAGAGGGAAAAATTGCGCGGGCTGGGCACCCTGGCTTACGTAGGGAGCAAGGCGTTGTACCTGCTCCCGTGGGTGTTGGCGCAAGCGGCCTGGATGGGCTGGTATGTGAAGAGCGTCTGCCGTCTGCCGGGCAATCTCTGGATGCAGATCGCCGTGCTGGCCCTGGTGAACGCGGCGCTCACTTCCCTTTGCCTGGCGATTTCCAGCCTGACGCGCGCGGCCTGGCGCAGTGCGCCGATCTGCCTTTGCCTGGCCGCCCTGCAGTTGCCTCTTTCGGGCGTGGCGCTCTCGCCCCCGGAGGCGCTGAGTTGGGTTGCCCGCCCGCTGGGGACGCTCTACTGGGGGGCGAGTGCCTATTTGCAGTCCATGCAGGGGACGCGGTTCTACGAGGTGCTCCAAGTGGTGTCGCCGCTCACCTTAAGCCCGGTGTTTTTGTGTTTCGCCATTCTCGGCTCTCAGGTGGCGCTGGGGCTGCTGTTGACGTTTTGCGGGTGCAGGATTTCCCGGTTGGGGGTTGCTAGGCAGTGTTGCGGCATATAAACTGCTCTTGAATGATTTCCCAAATCACTTTTTCAAGTCTCCTGTAGCTTCCTCCATGGCCACGCTGCACGTCCATCTGCCCGGTTACGGCGTTGTCACCCACGATCTTTCCGGGAAAAAAACCGCAAGTATCGGGTGGGCTGCCGATAATTTCGTTTCGTTCAAGGATCCTTCCGTTTCGGGGCGTCACGCGGAAATTGTTTGCGAAGGGGAGACTTACCGGTTGCGCGATCTCGGCTCAGCCAACAAATGCTGGCTGAATGGGGTTGCGGTGACCGAGACCCAGATTCATGACGGGGACTCGATCCGCTTTGGAAATATCGAAACCATTTTTCGGATGAATGCCGCTCCCAGAATGGAAGGCGAAGCGACGCTGCGGGGGCGGCTTATCATGAAGATTCCCGGCCAGGGAGAAACCGTCTTCCGGTGCGAGGGCCCGCTGGTGACGGTGGGCTGGAAATCCGATAATACGGTGCGCATCCAGGACCCTTCGATTTCCGGGCACCACGCCCAGTTCGCGCTGGTTCGCGGGCAATACCGGTTGAAAGACCTCGACTCCACCAACAAGACCCTCGTCAACGGCCACGCGATCATTGAGGCGGAAGTGCACGACGGCGACACGATCCAGTTTGGGGGGGTAAACGGTGTTTTCAA
>CAIYQA010000125.1 GCA_903928175.1 uncultured Spartobacteria bacterium
ACGCAAAGGGCACCCGTTGAAGGTGGAAATTGCGAGCAGGCTCAGGCAGGAAACAACGATGAGCTTGAAATGGATCGCCGACCGGCTCAAGATGGGCACATGGACCTATCTGAGCCTCCTCCTCCACAAAAATCCCCCCAAAAATGAATGAGATCTGTCAATATAAAGGACTGACCCCTTCCATACCTCCTTGCTCACGTTGCCGTTGATCCAGTGCCACCACGTCTGCGGCTTGGCGCTCTCGGGCGGGTTCTGGAAGCCGCTCTCCAAATTATCTGAGGCCCAGGCCGATATGCCCGCCAACAATCCTGCCAAGATCGTGATGGGTGCAATCTTCCAAATCCGCAGCTGTAGCTCAAGAAAGAGAGATTCTTTCATTTCTTGGGTGCTAGCGGCGAATGAGCGAACGGGGGGCGCGGATTGCTACTTACTTCCGGACTTTCTTGCTGTCCATCGCTTTTGGGAGTGAGCCCATTGCACAGACCACCACATCGGCTTTGCGCTTTGCAGGCGTGATATCCCAACTCTCCAGCTTGCCTTCCTTGACTTTTCCCGTCAGCACCACGCCGCCTTCCAGGTGCAGCTTGAAATCCACGTCCCATTCCGCCGGCCACGCCGGGAGCAGATAGATCTTGCCATTGCCCTCCTGGACCAGCATCCGCTGCAGCGCGATGGAGCCGGAGCCGAAGTGATCGAAATCGGGAATACCATCGGTGATCTCGTTACCATAGATCGGAAAACGCAGAGCGGTCGAGGCGGTTCTAAAGCGGTGAACCAAGCCCTTCGCAGCCTCGGTTGCATTGCCTGCGAGAGCCCAATCGATCTGATCCTGCACCCAGCATTGCGCCCCTCCGAAAGTATCCTTACAGGTCCGATTTTGCATCGTCCAGTCGACTAGATCTTTGCTTCCCAACGCGAAGCCAAAACAGCGAAAAGGGAAGACCGGATACAGTTCGGCATTTTCACCATTCCCCTGTTTCTCCCATTGGGCACCTGGCGCGATGGCTTGACGTCCTTGAATGGTTTGCATTGCCACTTCAGGGATTTCAGCTCTGAACTTTTTCCATTGCTCCTGATCTTCTGCGGTACCCGCCTTCATCGCGATCAGCTGATCCAGACAAAAGTGCAAGCCGGAGACATCAGGAGCAGGGTTTACAGCAATCCACCAAGTCTCGATCGCTTGAGCCGGATCGAGTCGAAGCTTGCCCTTCGAATCGCGCAGATAATGCTGATCGTAGAATCGAAAGATTTCACGGGCAAAGGGAACCAAACGCTCCTCACGGAACTTCAGATCGCCCGTAAAGTTGACGTAATCGGCCATCACGGCCACCATTTCCAAGCCGCTGGTCCAATAATAGTCAAAGTAGTTCCCCTCGTATTGCTCGCCCGGCTTGGTTTTTGGGGGCGGGGTCCAGCCATCGGTAGCGGTGATCGGGCACATATTCTCGCGAAAAAAGGCACCCTCGTGACCAAAATGTTTTTTGGTGATCAGCTTGCGCATCTCCAGCAAATTCCAATAGTGATCAAAGAACGGCTTCATCAGATCAAAATCGCCACTCATCAGCAACGGCCAGTAAAGCAAACGCTGGTTCTGGAACGTGAATTTCGGTGCCCATGCCCGCTCATTCTCGCTCGCCAGCCAACTTCCATCAGGCTGCTGGGTGGCAGTGGGATAAACCTGTTTAACGTCGCCGTACTTTTTTACCACCGACGAGATGGCACTGTCACTCAGGCGATATTGCTGGGTAAAAAGCCCCCCATTAAAACGGGCCTGATAACGGCCCCGACTCTGGGCGCCCATATAGAACCGAAATACGTTGTAGCTCTGAGCCACGAGAGCCGCACCATCTTTCTCTTCGCGTAACCCCTTGGCATTCACTTCACCGTTGAAGCGCTCACGATCTTCGATTGGAATCGTTCGATCCGAGGCGATAATCCAGCCACGACCCCAGAAATTGGTCCACCACTGACAATGCTTCCCCCAATCCGCTTCGGTACTCACTGGCTTGGCGGCTAACTCTTCGATTCCCTGAATCCAGATATTTAGATCCGGGGTTTGCTTGGTGTAAGAATGAATGCGGAGATCGAATTTTCGTCCCTGACCAGAGATCACACCGTTATTAAGGGTCATCCCAGGGCTCTCCAACAAATTGCCGAAGGTATTAAAGCGCCACAGATCCGGCAGCATTTTTTCCGGGTCGTCAATCTTCCATGCATTCAAAGAAGAAGCCTTCAACGCACCATCATAGCCGCTCTTATCGCCCACGGCGAAGTACCAAAGTAAATTATTCCCACGATCAACTTGCTGATAAGGGGTTGGATCCACCCCTTTCCACTGTGTTAACCCTTTGAATAACTCCGGCTGAGCGCTTACGGTGAGCTCACGAGGTGAATCAATTTCCACATGGTAAATCGGTCGATTCGCATCGGCCCAAATCCGAAGCTTGACGCCATCGGCCTCGATATGAATGGAAGCGGTGGTCAAATCAAGCGTCTGACGGAACGGTTTGCCTGCAATGAACGGGTTCGGATTCAGCGAGACACGGAGTCGACCGGTTTTGTAAATATTGCCGCTGAAACAAAACGCGTCATCCTTGGAAAGAAGGAGATAAAGATCACCGTTTTCGATGGCATAAACCCCGGCACCGATCGTCCCGTTGCCAATCGGCATTACGCCCGAGGCATTTTTTGACGGGCTGTTCCAAACAACGTCGTAGCGGGCCATCCGCTGGGCCGCGGCGGTATCCGCCTGTGTTTGAGCAACGGATTGAGAACTCAGCCCCGTGCATATCGAGAGGCTCAACATCAATATCAATATTCGTTTCATTCTCATTTAAGGTCCCCCGTCCGCTCTAAAACCAAACCAGAAATCACCGCTTTACCGGTCACCGGAGTCAAGGTAACCGTAACTTTCCCTGAATGCTCCAGCACCACGGGAATGACTCGTTCGCATACCCGATTCTTTCCACCAGCCTCCTTGAATACATCCACGGCGTCGATCGGATCTCCGGCTTTGCCGGCTGGCTGAGTTTTTACCTCGACGTTAAACACCCGTTGCCCTGATGCCGTCGAATCAGGATCGAGAAACAACAGACGCAGCCGATAATTCCCTGGGCACAAATCCGGCTCTTTCATCAGATTCTGCTGATAAACATTTGGACATAAATCTCCTCCGGTCATTGGTTGCACGGTCAGGATGATCGGCTTGGCGCTTTGCACCCCGTGCCTTCCGATTTCCTTGTCCGCTTGAGGCGCATTGAAAAAATCGGCTCCATTTACCCCGAGCGTATCCCACATGATCCGATCTTCATCAATAAACCGGGTTTGACCCGATTCGCGCCAAGTCGGCGCAAAATTGGTACGGATCGGTTCCATCCCCATCATCTGCCGGAGGCGAGTCACCGTAGGCAGCCACTGTAAACTCAAGCTGGCAAGCTGACCCAATTCCCCCCGAGTGAGGCTTCCACGAGCATCGGTCTTGGCAAAAATCTCGATCGCTTCCTCCGGGTGGCATTGGGACATGGCGGCCCGTGCTCCTTCCTGATCCCCTTTTTCCCAGAGTTTACCAGCGGTGTCATAACGTTCCAAAGCAACACTGGCAGCTTTGTTAAACGAATCCAATTGACGATAATAAGCAACCTCCGCATTTCCACCGGTTCCCAGCATCGCCAAACGCTGATCACAACCCCGGACAATCTGCTCAATCTTTAAAGTGGGGTCACTCGACAACCCACCCGCAGTTCCAAACATCGGCGCGTCGATTGCCCAGAGCTTGAGGTATTCAGCCAAGGACTTGTTCCCGAGCAGATTTTCTGCCAGATCGGCGCAGGTTGTTTCCAATGGCTCATTGCGTGAACTCTGCCAGACTTGACGAACTTGATTGGAAAAATACAGGTCGAAGGGCCGGATGGCCCAGTGATTAATTCCAAAGCCGCAGACCTTCAGTTTTTCAAGCGTAGTAGCAAAATTGGGAAATGGCGTGAAGCTGCGCCCGAAGTAATGAACGTCATCACCATGCGACCAGATGACAGGAATCAGCGGGCGATGACTGGCAAACTCAACGAGTGCGTCGTGATCCTTTCCTGGAGTGGTGAGCGATGATTGAAGATGATGGATATTGTAATCCAAGCCAATGTAAGGCACCTCCGGCGGCAGGAAAAGCTCCAGCCCTGCCAGGAATCGCGGATTGAAGTTCCAACTGCCGACGGCGAGCTTGACGTCGGGGCGACCGATCTCGTCCAGCGCCCGTCGAAACGCCTTCGTGATCTTGGCGATGCCCAGCATTTCCGGGGCGGCCAAGGGGGTCTCGCCAGCAGGCGTACCGGCGGTTGCCTTATGATACTCATCCTGCCACGAGGGCGGCAATTGGTCGAGCTTCAGATTCAGCCAAGGAGTCCACCCCATTCGGAACCAGACGGTGAGACAAGTGATCTGAGGATAATCGTGCAGAAGCTTTTCGATATGAGCCTTGTAAAGACGGTAGCCTTCCGGATGTTCGGGATTGGCAAGGAGCAAATTGGATTTTTCCGTGGGTGCCACCGTCTTGGTCACTTGCGTGGCGGCCGTACTGGAGATACTGCCCGAGCCGATGAGCGCATCTTCAGGAAGCGTGGAGATCAACTCTTTGGGATTGGCCATCGAAGTATCCACGTCCAGCGCCCAGTAAACATCCATCGAGCGCTCCTTGGCAAAGTCGAATATCTGTTGCGTCAAGGTTCGGGCGGCATCGGCACGTTGCCCATCTGGAACCAGTGCCGTGTCACTCCCAAACACCGGCCCATCGAAAGCCGATCCGCCCACCATCCGTCGGACGTCATTGACATGAGGAGTATGCCAGTCGCGACCTTTGATGGTCGTAGGCAGCCATCCGTACGGTTTAGTAACGCCGTTGAAGCTGTAGACGTCCATCGGATTGTTTCCGTAGGTGTGAACCATGATCGCGTTGTAACCCATCTTCGACATCTGACGGATATATTGCTGCCATTCCAACAGGTTCCAAGTCGAACAGCCGCTCAGGAAATTGTGCCAGTCGAGACCCATCCGCGTCGCCACCAGCGGGCGATTGGTGAGATGCAAGTCCGCGAAAGAGAGCGGTCCCTTTTTAGGCGGGGGAATCACGTCACCAGTCAGGTAAAACCGGCACCCCAGTTTTTCGAGCAGCGCGTACGCACCGAAGAGCACCCCACGAGGACCTCCACCTTTGATAACCGCCTCGTCAGCCGTTCCTGTGATCACATAGGCTTCGGGAGTCGGTAGATCCGCCTCCAGCCGGATGCGTATGCCGGAGGCATCCGGATACATGCGATGCAAATAACTTTCCAATTCGCTTGCCGCAAGCTTCTCGGCACTCGATGCAGAGGGTTCGACTTGGATTTTGATTCCTTGATTTTTAGCGAAAGTAGAAACAGGCGAAGCCAGACCGAGGCCAACACCAAGCGCGACAAGCGTCATCAATACACGAATTTTCATAAATTTAACTTTATTAAACATTATATTACTTTATTTAATATTCAGCCTTGCTGAAAATCTATTTTACAGTCCCTTGCACCCCTGAGGCCAGGTTCGTGGGAACAGGTGTACCTACCACCACATCGGCCTTGCGTGCTGCGGGTGAGATGTCCCACTTCTCCAGCTTGCCATCCTTGACCGTGCCGATGAGGATCGCTCCGCCGGAAATATGCAGCTTGAAATCCACGTCCCATTCCGCAGGCCAGGCTGGCAACAGATAGATTTTGCCCTTACCTTCCTGCACGAGCATTCGTTGCAGCGCGATCGACCCGGAGCCGAAATGATCCCAATCGGGCACTGAGTCGGCGCCTTCCCTCCCGTAGATAGGAAACCGTACAGAAGGCGAAGCGTTACGAAACCGGCGAACCAGTCCTTTAGCGGCCTCTGAGGCATTGCCTGCAAGTGCCCAATCGATCTGATCTTGGGTCCAACAGACCCCCCCAAAGGTATCTTTGGAAGTCCGGTTTTCCATGGTCCATTGAACTAATTCCTTGGTGCCATTAGCCAAACCAAAACAGCGGAATGGGAATACGGGATAAAGCTCGGCATTTTCACCGTTTCCTTGCTTTTCCCAATGCTCGGCGGGCGCAAGAGCATGGCGCCCCTGAATCGTTTGCATGGGCACCTCAGGCATTTCGGCTCGGAATTTTTTCCACGCAGTCTGATCGTTTGCAGTACCCGCGTTCATAGCCAGGAGTTGATCCAGGCAAAACCGGAGACCGGCTACGTCGGTAGCTGGGTTGACCGTAATCCACCACGTCTCGATTGCCTGAGCAGGATCGAGGCGAAGTTTACCTTTGGAATCGCGCAGATAATGCTGATCGTAGAATCGAAAAATCTCCCTGGCAAATGGAACCATACGCTCGTCGCGAAACTTCATGTCACCGGTATAATTGACATAGTCCGCCATCATGGCCACGGTCTCAAGACCGCTGGTAAAATAATAGGCATGGTAGTCGCCATTATATTTTTCACCGGGCTTGGTCTTAGGCAGATCGCCACAGTCGTGATCGCTGCCGGTGAGAGGCATGGTGTTTTCTCGAAAAAAGGCGCCTTCATGCTCGAAATGTTTTTTCGTGATTGCCTTCCGCATCGGAAGCACATCCCAATAATGATCAAAGAAAGGCTTCATTAGTTCAAAGTCTCCGCTCATCAAAAGCGGCCAGTAAAGCAATCGTTGATTCTGAAAGGTGTACCGCCTCCCCCAAGGTCGATAATCTGGACCGGACAGCCATTGCCACCCCTCGCCTTGACGCTCCGCATCCGGGTAATCTTTCTTCATCTTTTCGAGATCATTTTCTTTTACATAAGAATTCGATGGAGTCAGGTGATACTGTTGAGTAAAGAGCCCGCCATTAAACTTGACTGGCAACCGGCCACGGCTCTGGGTAGCCATTGCATATCGGAAAAAATTATAGCTCTGCGAGACCAGTGCGGCGCCATCGAGTTCGTCACGCATCCCCTTTTCATTCGCCTCACCGTTGAACTTCTCGCGCTGATCGGCTGGAACGGTTCGATCCGAAGCAGTAATCCATCCTCGCTCCCAGAAGTTTTTCCACCAGTCGCAATGCTTTTCCCAATCCTTCTTAATGTCTACGGGATGGCTCGCAAGATCCTCGATCGCCTGCACCCATGCATCGGGATCGGGTGCCTGCATCGCCAGGGAATGAATGCGAATGTCAAACTTACGCCCTTTTTGTGCCCGCACAAAAGCGATGACACCATGCTTCGCGCGAAGGCTCGATTCGCCCGGGATTTCCAGGAGATTCCCAAAAGTATTAAATCGGTAGGGATCCGGTGCAATCTTCTCGGGATTTTCCATTTTATAAGTCAATCTCAGCTCCTCTGGATAAAAGCTTTTATCGCCGACGCTGTAATACCAAAGCACTTTATTGCCCCGGGCCACCCGCTGATCGTGAATGGGATCGAGGTGTTTCCATTGATCATAACGAGGCCAGAATTCGGGTTGAGCGCTGATCGCCAGATCATGCGAAGAATCAATTTCGACATGGTAAATAGGACGATTGGCATCCGCCCAAATCCTAAACTTTACGCCATCGGCTTCCATCTGAATCGATCCCGTTGGTAAGTCCAGAGTCTGGCGAAAGGGCTTTCCCGTCCCGAAAGGATTCGGATCAAAGGAGATTTTTACCCGACCGGTCTTGTAAAGATCGCCGCAATAATTGAACGCATCATTTTTGGAAAGCAACAAATAGAGATCCCCATTCTCGATGGCATAAACACCGGCAGCGATGTCGCCGTTGCCAATCGGCATCACTCCCGTGGCATCTTTCGAAGGAGTATTCCAGACCACGTTGTAGCGGGCGATCTGCTCAAGAGGAGTCCTGTTTGGCGTTGATTGAGCCTGCAGTTTTGAGTTAAGCCCTGCACTAAATGCCAGGGAGACAATCAGGAGACATGTTTTATTCATTATTTGAGATTCGTATTGGATACAATTTTAGGTTTAAAAGTCACAGGCGTGCCAACCACCACATCCGGTTTTCTTGTTCCTGGGCTGATGTCCCACTTCGTTAGCGTCCCGTCCTTGACGATGCCGGTCAGCACTGCCCCGCCGGAAAGGTGCAGTTTGAAGTCGACATCCCATTCAGCAGGCCAGGCAGGCAGCAGATAGATTTTGCCATTTCCCTCCTGCACCAGCATCCGCTGCA
>CAIYQA010000126.1 GCA_903928175.1 uncultured Spartobacteria bacterium
CCGCCCCAGGGAATATGCACCGGCGCGGTCTTGACCAAGTGAACATCCCGGTAAATCCCCCCGCCCTCGTACCACCATCCTTCGGGCATCGTGCCATCCACGCAAACGCTCAGGACGTTCTCCCCGCCATACTGGATGAAATCCGTAATATCGAACTGAAAGGGGCCATAGCCGCTGCGGTTCACGCCAACGATGAAGTTGTTGCAATAGACAGTCGTGGTCTGAAAGGCCCCCTCAAACTCGACACTGATCCGCCGCCCTTTATCGGAGGCCGGGATGGTGAAGTGCCGCCGGTACCAGCCCACTTCGGCCGGGAAATAGCCGTGCCCCATGTTCCCTTTCTCGGAGGCGAACGCTTCCACGGTAAAATCGTGCGGGAGATCAAGGGTGCGCCAGGAACTGTCATCGTACGTCATCCCGATCCCCTGGCTCTGCGCCGACTTGTCCAGCGGCTCGATCCCGTACCGCCCGCTCTTGGTGCCGTTATACCAATCGTTCACCTGCAGGGCTCCTTTGTGGAACTTCCAACCGAAATTCATGAGCAGCGTTTCACGCCCCGGGGAGGATGAAGTCTCGGCAATCGCGGGCACCAGCATCCCCAGCCCGAGCACAATGGCTACCCCCGATTTGCGCCATTTTTCAAACCCACTGCGTTGGAAAATTCCTGTTCTCATTTTGTGAAGCATAGGTCGGATTGGTATTCTCGCCATCCAGGGGTCTGCCCCGGAGGACGCCTGTTTATTGCTGGAAATCAGCGGTTCTGTCATGTCGCAATAATTGCGACCAAGCCGTAATCGAAAGCGAGGCTTTCCAGGTCACTTCCCCGCCCGCTCCAACGCCTCCAACACCGTGCGCTGGGTGAGCAACTCGGGAAGCACTTCGGGCGCGCCGCCGTGAGCGGGAATCACGACATAGACCGGGACGCCCGCGCGGCCCAGGCGCTTGAGTTCGGAGGTGATGCGCGGGTCGCCCTTTGTCCAGTCGGCCTTGAGCGTGGCGAGCCCGCGCAGCGCTTCGCGCACGGGCGCGGTCTCCAGCACAAAGCGCTCGTTGTATTTGCAGTTCAGGCACCAGTCGGCGGTGAAGTCGATGAACACCGGCTTGCCTTCGCGTTCCAGCGCGGCCACCCGCTCGGGCGACCACGCCTCCCAGCCTGCGGAAGCGGGTGCTCTCTGCCGCGGGGCCAGCACGACGCCCAACATGATCAAGCCCGCCATTGCCACCAGCGCAAGCAGGCGGTGAAACGGGTTCGCGGCAGGCGTGAACCATGTTCCGAAAACCCAGCACGCCGCGCCGAGCCCCAGGAGCATCCAAGCCGCACCGACCGCCCCCGGAGCGCCGCTTTGAGATCCAATCACACCCAGTAACCAAACGACGGTGCCGAGCATCAGGAATCCCATCGCCTGCTTGAGCCGCACCATCCACAGTCCCGGCTTGGGCAGGAAGCGCATCCAGCCCGGCTGCGCGGTGAGTAGCAGATAGGGGAAGCTCATCCCGGCGGCGATGGAGGCGAACATGGCGAGCGTGATGGGCGCGCGCTGCGTGAAGGCAAACGCGAGCGCCGAGCCTAGAAACGGTGCCGTGCAGGGTGTCGCCAGCAATGTGGCAAACATGCCGTGCAGAAACGCCCCGCCATACCCCTCGCGCCCGGAGAGCGTGACGAGTTTGCCCGATCCCGGCAGCCACAGTTCAAAAACGCCCAGCAGGTTCAGGGCGAACACAAAGACGATGAGCATCATCCCCAAAACGAACGCCGGATTCTGGAACTGGAACGCCCACGTCACCTGCGCCCCGGCGGCGCGGGCAGCGACGATGAGCGTGGCGAGCCCGAGAAACCAGGCGAAGATACCTCCCACAAACGCCAGCCCCGTGCGGAATACGCGCTGCCGCGATTCGCCCGCCTGGCCGAGAAATCCGAAAATCTTGAGCGCGATCACCGGCAGCACACACGGCATCAAGTTGAGAATGAAGCCGCCGAGAAATCCGAATCCGAGCGCGCGTGGAAGAGTGAGCGTGGGAACGCCGGGCGCTGGCGCAGCGGATTTCGGAGGCGCGGCTGCGGCAACGGGGGCCGGAGTGTTGGTGACGATCCAGCCTTTGCGCTCTCCGCCGGTTTCCAAAACCAGAAGCCCCCGTACGGCGACGGGCTTGTCCTGTCCGAATGCGAGGCGGATCTCATTCGGGGCAAGCAGTTCGGGATGCGTGGGCGGTTCGATGGGGAAATATTCCAGCCGGGTTTCCGCAGGCAGCCCCTTCACCTTGAGCAGCGTTTCGGTGTCGCCCGGTTCCCAGCCGAGGCCGAACGGGAGGGGGCCGGATTGGGGAAGCTGGGTGCGAAACTTGAGGAAAAGCGCTGTGTTCGCCGGTTCGGCGGTTGCGCTGACAGGAAGCGTGAGGGTCACCGTGGCGCGGCCCGGCACGCACGTTTTCGCGCAGGCGAGCCAGGAGGCATCGGCTTCCAACGCAAGGGTTGTGCCGACGGGAAGATCACCGGGCGGCGTCAATTCCGCCAGCAGCAACACCTCGTCCGCATAGCCATAGGTGATGCCAATCTCCTCCACATGCTTTTGCGGGAGCGGCCATTGCAAATCGCCCGCCTTCCAGCCGGAAGGGAGTTTCCAAGTAACGGCCACCGGGAGCCCCGAGTCGCCGGGGTTCTTCCAGTAAGTGTGCCAACCGGGGGCCATGCGCAGGCGCAAGCCCGCAGTGAACGGCTTGCCGGGAACGATCGCCGTGGTATCTGCCACCAGCCCGGCCACGACATTGGCAGGCGCATCCGTCGGCTCATCGGCAGCCCAACCCGTTGGAAAACCACTGAACGCCAATACCAAAAACGCAAAGAAGGTTCGGAGCATGGCCTACACGTATCACGAGAGAACCGATTGGGCAAACTGCGGAAAATCCAAAACCGTATCAGGAATCAAGAGATTAAGAATTAAGAGATCAGGAAGCCAGGAAACCAGGAAGGCAGGAAGGGGAGAAGACGCGGTGGCTTGTTTGTCATCCCTCGCTCCGCTCGGGATGACACGATGGGGCCGTTTATTTTCCCTTTGCGCTTTTCGCACGCCCCTGCTGCTCGCATTCCCTTCCTGATTTCCTGAATTCCTGATAAATTCCGTTTTCCGTTATGCAATCCGTTTTCCTGATCCCGCCTGAGACTGTCGAGTTCCTCCCCGAAAATTATTTCGCGCCGCTGGATCTCGCCGCCGTCTTTCCCGGGCGGCCCGACGCGCCGCTTGAGGTGGATCTCGGCTCCGGCGACGGCAGTTTCCTGGTGGCAATGGCCAACCGCGCCCCGGAGCGGAATTTTCTGGGAGTCGAACGGCTCCTGGGCCGCGTGCGCAAGACCTGCCGACGCATGGCGCGCACGCAAGCGCGCAATGGCCGCATCATTCGGGTGGAAAGCCACTACCTCATCCGCCACCTCTTGCCGCGCGGTTCGGTAAGCGTGATGCACGTGATGTTTCCCGATCCCTGGCCTAAACGGCACCACCATCACAAGCGGCTGATCCAGACAGAATTCCTCGACGCTGCGCGCGAGGCGTTGGCGCCGGGGGGCGAACTGCGGCTTACCACGGACGATCTCCCCTATTTCCAGCACATGCGCAAAGTCTTCAGCGTGCACAGCGGCTTTGCCGAAGAGCCGTGGACGCCCGGGCCCGACTACCCGCAAACCGATTTCGAGCGCCTCTTTCGCAGCCAGGGGCTGCCCATTCATCGAGCGCTGCTGCGGCGCATTTAGAGCATTTTCGTTTGACGTTGTCGCATTGATTGTGCGCTGAAAGCGCAAGGGAAACCAGCCCAGGGCAGAGCGCAGCGTCGCCCTGGGTGCCGCGCAACAACCGGTTGCGCCCTGCAAGGGCGCTGGTAAGGGGGAGC
>CAIYQA010000127.1 GCA_903928175.1 uncultured Spartobacteria bacterium
GGGTCGCGCCGTTGGCGCTGAATGCAAAGTCTCCACATTACACCACTTTTAATTGCACCATTCCTGCATGGTTACCTATGTTCTGACTGCACCTTTTCCTCTTTTCCTGGCTTCCTGATTTTTTACTGTTCCTGATTTTCTTTCTTATCCCAATGCTGCTCGCGTTCCACAAACCCTACGGGGTGCTTTCCCAGTTTACGCCGGACGGTTCGCCCAACCGGACGCTGGCGGAGTTCGGTTTCCCGCCAGGGGTTTACCCCATTGGGCGGCTTGATGCCGACAGCGAAGGGCTGCTCCTTTTGAGCGGGGAGGCGGCGCTCAACGCCCGGCTGCTGCACCCCCGGGAGGGACATGGGCGGTTTTATTGGGCGCAAATCGAACGCATCCCCAGCCCCGAGGCATTGGCGCAACTGGAACGCGGAGTGGTCTTCGGCGGGCGCAAAACCCTGCCTTGCCGCGCATGCCGGCTCGACCCGCAACCGGAGGTGCCGCCGCGCCATCCCCCCATCCGGTTTCGCAAAAACGTGCCGGATTGCTGGATCGAACTGCAACTCGTGGAAGGTAAAAACCGGCAGGTGCGCCGCATGACCGCCGCCGTGGGCCACCCGACGCTGCGTTTGCTGCGGGTACAGATCGGCGGGTTCAAGCTGGCCGATCTTGCGCCAGGCCAGTGGCGGGAACTGACTCAGGCCGAGCGGGAATCTGTTTTGCAGTAAGCTAATTCCACTCCACGTCCACCCGACGCTTCTGCTGGAAGCGGTCCAGGAAAAGCAGATGCTTCTGGTCGCGTCCAAACTCGTGGACCAGCCGGGTGACCTTGACGTCGAAGCAGCAGTATTCGGCGATGTCGGCAAGTTTTCCCTCGCGCCACCAGCGGATCGCGTCGAGACCGTCGCCCGTTTTGCCCACGCCCAGAGTCGCCGTCGCCACTGCGTCGAGACTCAGGCGATGGCCGAGTTTTTTCTCCAGTTCCACCAGCAGATCGAGCGTGCGGATCTGGTGGGGGAGATCGAGAATCGTGTAGCCCATGAGCACTTCGTAATCGAAGTTGATGACATTGAAGCCCACCACGAGATCGGCCCGCAGCAGTTCGTTGACGAGGTCGTTGACCCGTTTTTCCGAGTAAATCTGGTATTGGCCCGAGGCGGTGGAATAGGTCACGCCGATGGACATGCCCATGTCCCGCTTCTTGTCCCAGCCGCCGGCATCGTTGGCGGTGCGCTGGGTTTCAAGGTCGAAATAAACAATGTTCGGCGGCATAGGGTGAGGCTTGAGTATTCCTCAGAGCCGGTGGATTTGCGAGCGGGAAGAGTACGCTTCTTTTCCACCCGCTGGTCCTCGTTCCCAAGCAACGGTTTTCGCCCTCGTTCGCTCTCGTTCCCAAGTTGCACTTGGGAGCGCAATTGCCTGCGAAGTTGCACTTCGCATCGTGCCATTGCCCCATGCTCTTCGCATTTAAATTAAGGCTCGCTGCGCTCGCATTCAACCGGCAGTGCAACTGCCTGAGAAGGTGCGTTCCCAAGTGCAACTTGGGAACGAGGGCAGCAAGCCAAAGTTCAGCGGATACTAAAGCTTTAAAGGCGGGGAGCTTTGGGAATTTTTCCGGCGAGTTCCGCCGAGAGTTTTTTGGCCTCGGCTTTTTCTTCGGGGGTGAGGCTTTCCGCCAGTTTATCCCGTTCTTGCGCGGCGTTGGCAGCGCCATTCGCGGCGGCCAAACTCGTCCAGGCATACGCCCGGACGCCGTCCTTGGGGACGCCCGCGCCGCTTTCATACATCAGCCCGAGGTTGAACTGCGCTTGCGCGTGCCCTTGCAACGCCGCTTTCTTATACCACTCGACCGCTTGCGACTCGTCCACGGGAACGCCCCGGCCGCTTTCCTGCATCACCCCGAGATTGAACTGGGCTTGGGCGATTCCCTGCGTGGCGGCTTTCTGATACCATTCCACGGCCTTGCTCTCGTCTTTGGTAACGCCCCGGCCTTTTTCCAACATGAGCCCGAGCTCGAACTGGGCGTTGGGGTATTCTTGCGCGGCGGCTTTTTGCATCCACTGCGCGGCCTTGGTCTCGTTTTTGGCCACCCCCCGACCTTTGACATACATGGTTCCCAAATAATACTGAGCCAGCGCATTGCCCTGGGCGGCGGCTTTTTGGAACCACTGCGCGGCTTGTTCATCGGCTTTGGGAATGGCGCCGCCGCTCTCAAACAGAAGCCGCCCGAGGTTGAACTGGGCTTGGGCGTCGCCTTGTTCGGCGGCCTTTTGATACCATTGCACGGCTTGGGCGGTGTTCTTGGGCGTGCCCGTGCCGGTTTCACACATGAACCCGAGATTGCACTGTGCCTGCGGATCGCCTTGCGCGGCGGCTTTTTGATACCACTCCACGGCTTTGGCCAAGTTCATGGGAACGCCCCGCCCATCGGCATACATGAGCCCGAGATTGTACTGCGCCTGCGGGTCGCCCTTTGCGGCGGCCTCTTCAAACAGCGCGACGGCTTGCGCCTCGTCCCTGGAAACCCCCCGGCCGCTGGCATACATGAACCCGAGTTTGCTCTCGGCAACCGGATCGCCTTGCGCGGCGGCCTTTTGCCACCACTCGACCGCTTGAGCATCGTCGTTGGGGATGTCTTTGCCGTCGGCATACAGGAACCCGAGTTTTCCCTGAGCTTTGGCATCGCCCTGCGCGGCGGCCTTTTCATACCACTCCAAAGCTTTCGCGGGGTTTTTGGCAACGCCTGCGCCGCGTTCATACATGAGGCCGAGGTTGAATTGCGCGGTGACGTTGCCTTGCGCGGCGGCTTTTTGATACCACTCCACCGCTTTCCGGTCGTCCTGCGGGAGGCCCACGCCGTTTTCATAAAGATAACCGAGGTTGCCCTGCGCTTCGGCGTAATCTTGCGCGGCGGCCTTTTGATACCAGCGGACGGCTTTGGCGATGTCTTTGTGAACGCCGGTGCCGTTGGCATACATGAGCCCGAGATTGTATTGGGCCTGGGCGTAGCCCTGTGCGGCGGCTTTTTGCCACCATTCGACGGCTTTCGTCTCGTCTTTGGGAACGCCCCGGCCGCTGGCATACATGAACCCGAGCTTGCCTTGGGCGAAAGGATCGTTTTGCAGCGCGGCTTTTTGGAACCATTCCGCGGCTTTCGCCTCGTCCTTGGGGACGCCCGTGCCGTTGGAGCACATGACCCCGAGATTGCACTGCGCAAAGGCGTTGCCTTGCAGGGCGGCTTCCCGATACCACTCGGCGGCTTCCGCCTCGTCCTTGGGAATGCCTTTGCCGTTGGCATACATATAGCCGAGATTGCACTGGGCAAAGGCGTTGCCTTGCAGGGCGGCTTTTTGGAGCCACTCCACGGCTTGCGCTTCATCCTTGGGGACGCCCCGACCGCTGGCATACAGCAGCCCGAGGCTGCACTGGGCAAACGCATCGCCCTTGGAGGCTTTTTTTTCCAACACAACCCGTTCCGTGGCGGAGAGTGTGGCACACGCTAAAAACGTCGCAGCGCACAGTAGGAAAAGGGGCCTCATCGTGGAGGGATATTCATCAAGCCTCGCTCGCCCCGCAAGTCTTTCCTGCTTTCGGGGCGGCAGTCTATAGGTCCTATAGGTCCTATAAGACCTATGGGACGTATAGGTCGTATAAATCCCCAACCCCGGGTTGCGCAACGCCCCGGAACCTGCAACCATTAGCGGCAGTGAAAGCCCCGTTCAGCCTTTTCCTTGCCCTGCGCTACCTCAAACCCAAGCGCACGTTCGTGAGTGTGATCACGCTCATCTCCATCCTCGGCGTCACGCTGGGGATCACGGTTCTGATTCTCGTCATCTCGGTCATGACCGGGTTTGATATGGAACTGCGCAGCAAAGTGCTCGGGTTCGAGCCGCACATCCTGGTGCAGAGCAACTCCGACGCGCTGGAAAACTGGCAGCCGCTCTTGAAAAAAATCCGTGCCACTCCCGGCGTGGTTGCCGCCGCCCCCTTTGTGCAGGGGCCGGTGATCGCCGAGTACGGCAACCAGCGGATGACGCCGGTCATCCGCGGCATCGACGTCGCCCAGGAACTCAAAGTCACCAATATCGCCCAATTCATCCTGCCCGGCGGCAAGCTCGATCTCTCCGGCGACACGACGGTGATCGGCGCGGACCTGGCCCTCACCCTGGGGGTTTTCGTCGGGGATAAAATCACCGTCTATTCGCCCGGCAACATCAAGCCGGTGCTGGAGGCGCTCAAAAAAGCCGAGCAAGACCCGAAGGCGCTGGAGCATGTCAAGGAACTGGTGCTGCCGCGCGATTTGACGATCACCGGAATTTTCCGCAGCGGGCGCTATGCCTACGATTCGAATTTCCTGCTCGTGCCGCTCTACGTCGGCCAGGAGTTGTATGGAATGGATGCGGACGACGCGCTCACCGGCATTTCCGTGAAAACGGCGGACGCCAACCGCGCCGGGGAGGTGAAGCAAGCCTTGAAACCCCACCTTCCCTCCGGTGTCGCGGCGGCGACTTGGGAGGATCTGAACAAGACCTTCTTCGACGCCATCGCGATGGAGCGCAATGTGATGTTCTTTTTGCTCCTGTTCATCATCGTCGTGGCGGCGTTCGGGATCACCAACACGCTCATCACCGTGACCGTGCAGAAGACGCGCGAGATCGGCATCATGAAAGCGCTCGGGGCCACCACGGAGCAGATCGTCTGGGTGTTTCTCGCGCAGGGAATGGTGGTCGGCTTTTTTGGAAACCTGAGCGGGCTGGCGCTCGGGATGACGCTCATCAAATACCGCAACGAATTCAAGGATTGGCTGGCGGAGACGCTCCACATCCAGGTCTTTCCGGCGGACATTTATCAATTCTCGAAAATCCCGGCCCAAGTGGTGCCGCACGACGTGGCGATCATCTGCATCAGCGCGTTTGTCATCTGCTCACTCGCGGCCTTGATCCCGGCGTACTTCGCTGCCCGGCTCGACCCGGTGAAGGCGCTGCGGCAGGAGTAAGAGAAAGGAATTAGGAAGCCAGGAAAATAACCGATTCCTCTGACTTTTTCCTGAGTTTTCCTCGTTCCCAAGCTCCGGCTTGGGAATGTCATTGTCTTCGAAGCTCCAGCTTCGAAATGCCGCAAGCAGATAGCGTGTCCGATCCGCATCCACGCTTGCGAGGCTGGAGCCTCGCCGACAATTGCGTTACCAAGCTGGAGCTTGGTAACAAGGATAAAAAATAGCTTGGTTTATTCCACTTGCGCCGTTTCTCGGCGCCTGGCTCGCGGTCGCACAGTTTCTATCGGGGGCTTCAGTTTTCCACTAATCTTATTCCATTTTCTCCTCGCCTCTTTTTCCTGGTTTCCTGGCTTCCTAATTCAATTACTCCGCAGTTCGGATCCGCTGGACCTGGATTTGCACGCTCACGCGGCCCCGCCATTCGTTGCGTTCGATGCGGAAGGCGATGTCCCACGGCGGGCGCGGCAGCGGCGTGGCGACTCCGTTAAAGAAGATCGCTTCATGGCGCGCTCCGTCCTGCCCGAGCGTGAGGCGTAGGTGTTTCTCTTTAAGGATGACCGGCTCGGAAAGCGGGCGCAGGCCGCGCGCCAGCCAGAGTGGCTGCGCATTGCCCATTCCGAACGGTTGCAAGCGTTCGTGGACCGCCAGAAAATCGAGGCTGATTTCGCGTAACAAAACCTCCCCATCGAGGGCAACACGCGGCAGCAATGCCTCATCGGTGAGCAGCGCGCGAGCGCACGCTTTGAACGCCTCCCGGAATGCCTCAAACTGTTCCTGCCGCAGCGCCATCCCCGCCGCCATTTCATGGCCGCCAAATTTTTCGAGCAAGGGGGCGCACTGGCCGAGCGCTTCGACGAGCGAGAAACCAGTAATACTCCGTCCGCTCCCCTTGCCGAGGCCGCTCTCGTCAAAGCCGATCACCAGCGTGGGCCGGTGGTATTGGCGGCAAATCCGCGCGGCCACAATGCCGAGCACGCCGGGATGCCAGCCGGGCGCGCCGACCACGATGGCAGCCTCTGCGGGATGGAACGCGATCTGTGCCTCTGCTTGCGCGGCGGTGGTTTTTTCCACGTTCTGGCGTTCGCGGTTGTGCCTGTCCAGGTCCCGCGCCAAGGCGCGTGCCCGAGCGGGGTCGTCGGTGAGCAGCAATGCGAGCGACTCCTGCGCGGTGCCGAGCCGACCCGAGGCGTTGAGCCGGGGGCCGAGCTTGAAGCCGACATCGCCCGGTGTGAGCGACGCGCCGACGGATGCCACTTCCATGAGGGCTCTGATACCGACCCAGCGCGTGTGCGCCATGGTTTCAAGCCCCTTCTGGACCAGCACGCGGTTCTCGCCGGTGAGTGGGACGATGTCCGCCACGGTTCCCAGCGCGACGAGGTCGAGATGCTCGCGCAAATCGAAGTCCGGCAGCGGGCGCGTTTTGAGCAGCGCGTGGCAAAACTTGAACACGAGCCCGGCGCTGCACAGGTAGGAGAAATCGGCTGCGGCGTCCGAGCGCTTGGGATTCACCAGCGCCGTGCAACAGGGCAATGCGGCGGGGCATTCGTGATGGTCGATCACCACGACATCGACGCCTTGCGAGGTGAGCGTGGCGATCTCCGCCGCCGACGCCGTGCCGCAATCCACCGCGATGAGCAGTTGCGGAGCGAACGTCTCCACACAACGCGCCACGCCTTCGGGGCTCAGTCCATAGCCTTCGTCGATGCGCGAGGGCAGGAAAGCCTCGGGCGTCGCGCCGTAGGCCCGGAGCATGCGCACCAGGAGCGCCAGGGACGTGACGCCGTCCACGTCGTAATCGCCATAGAGCACGATCCGCTCGCCCGCGTCGATGGCCGCCAGCGTGCGTTCCACGGCGGCGCGCATCTGCGGCAGCAGGAACGGATCGCTGAGGCGCTTGAGCTTGGGGGAGAGAAAATCGGCGGCCTGACTGGGATCGGCCATGCCGCGTCGGGCGAGAATCCCGGCCAGCGAAGGCGGGCAGCCGAGTTCAGCCGCCAGGGCGGTCGCAAGCGTCGCTTCTTGCGGTCCGAGCGGAGGCGGGAGAATCCAGCGGGCGTTCATGGGTGGGGGAAAACCATAAGTCCTATAAGACCTATAGGACCTATTCTTAGCCCAACAGCGCGCGGGCGTGGGCCAGGGCGGCGTCGAGTTGCGCGGCGTCTTTGCCCGCGCCACGCGCGAAGTCGGGTCGTCCGCCGCCTTTGCCGCCGACCATGGGCGCGATGGCTTGGATGATCTTCCCGGCCTGAAACGCTTTCACAAACTCCGGCGAAACGCTCGCGGCCAGCGCCACGCTGCCTTCCACCGCGCCTGCCAGAACCACGACTCCCGCAAACTTGCCTTTGAGTGCATCGGCCACCGCTTGGAGCGCGTCACCATCCACCGTGCCGATGTTGGCGATGATGGCGGGCGTGCTGCCCAGCGTCTCGGCCTTTGCCAGCAAGGCGCTGGCGGTGTCCGCCGCTTGCCGTTGCTGGACGGCCTTGAGTTGTTTCTGGAGCTCTTTCTGCTCCGCGAGGAGCGCGTCGAGTTTCTTCTCCAGTTCGCCAAGCGGCGCGTTGAGTTTGGCCGCGAGGCCGACGATGCGATCCGAGGCCGCGCGCGCCATGTCATAGGCTTCAAGCCCCGCCACGGCTTCAATGCGCCGCACGCCTGCCGCGATGGCTGCTTCGCTCACGATCCGGAAGAGGCCGATCTCGCCCGTGGCGCGGACATGCGTGCCGCCGCAGAGTTCCATGGAATAGCCGTTGAGCGCGTTGCGTTCGCCGCCAATCTGCACCACGCGCACGACATCGCCGTATTTGTCGCCGAAGAACTGCATGATCGCCACGTTGTTGCGGACATCGGCGTAAGGGACTTCCGTCCACGAGACCGGCGCGTTTTCGACAATCTTCTCGTTCACGAGCCGCTCGATGTCGCGGATTTGCTGTGCGGTGAGCGCGCCGCTGTTGAAGTCAAAAGTGAGCTTGTCCGGCCCGACGAACGAGCCTTTCTGCGTAGCCTCGGGGCTGACCACCTCGTGCAACGCCAAGTGCAACAAGTGCGTGACCGTGTGGTGCCGCGCAATCGCCGCGCGGCGTGCGGTATCGACGGAAAGTGTGACTGACGCTCCCACGGCGGGTGCATCGCTCTCGGCGAGGAAATGGAGCCAGATCGCGCCGGTCTTCTGCGTGGCGACAACATTCCAAAGCGCGCCGCCGCCTTCGATCTCGCCCGTGTCGCCAACCTGTCCACCCATCTCGGCGTAGCAGGTGGAGACATCGAGAATCACAGCGGTCTTGCCCTTCACCTCCACCACGTCGAGAATAGTGGCAGGTGTAATGATAGAATCATACCCAATAAACCGAGTCGGCGCGGCCTCGATATTGGAAACGCTGATGATCTCGCGCTTCTGCGCGGCCCGGGCGCGGTTGCGCTGTTCTTCCATCAATTTCTCGAAGCCTTCCTTGTCCACCGTGAGGCCGCGTTCGCGAGCCAGCAGTTCGGTGAGGTCAAGCGGGAAGCCCTGCTCGTCATACAGGCGGAAGGCAAACGCGCCGGAAATGCACGGCGCATGAGACGCCTCGCTCTCAAACAGCGCAATCCCCTTATCCAGCGTCCGGTTGAACGCCTCTTCTTCGCGTTTGAGGACTTCCTCGACGTGCTTCTGTTTCGCGCGGATTTCCGGGAACACGTCGCCCATCGTGCGGGCCAGCACGTCCACCAGTTGGTAGAAGAACGGCTTGTGGAATCCGAGTGTGCGCCCGTATTTCACGGCCCGGCGCAGGATGCGGCGCAGGACGTAGTTGCGGTCGGTGTTGCCGGGCTGGATGCCGTCGGCGATGGCAAAGCTCAAGGTGCGAATGTGGTCGGCGATGACGCGGAAGGCGACGTCGAGCTTCTCCTCCTCGGTGTCGCCGGTGCTGCCGGAGACGGGGAGCGTGCAGCCGTAGGTTTTGCCGCTCATTTTTTCCAACTCGTCGAAGATGGGCCGGAAAATGTCGGTCTCGTAATTGGAGATTTTTGCGTGGGCGAAGTCCGTGAAATTTTTGGTCCCCTGGATGATCGAGGTGACGCGCTCAAAGCCCATGCCGGTATCGACATGCTTTGCGGGTAGCGGCGAGAAGGTGCCGTCCGGGTTGGCGTTGAACTGGATGAACACCAGGTTCCAAATCTCGATGCACTCGGCGCTGCCCATGTTGACGAGCTTGCCTTTGGTGTCGCCCGCCGGGGTGAGATCGACGTGCAACTCCGAGCACGGGCCGCACGGACCGGTCTCGCCCATCATCCAAAAGTTGTCCTTCTTGTTGCCGTTGACGATGTGGACTTTCGGATCGAGCCCCGCCGCTTCAAACAGCCTGGCCCAGCAGTCGTACGCCTCGAAATCGAAATCCGCCGGGTCGCCCTTGGATTTGTCCGGGTTATAAACTGTGGCGTAGAGCCGCTGCGGCGGGAATTTCCAGCGCCCGACCACGAGTTCCCAAGCCCATTCGATGGCTTCTTTTTTGAAATAATCGCCGAACGACCAGTTGCCGAGCATCTCGAAAAAAGTGTGGTGGTAGGTATCGAGCCCCACGTCGTCGAGATCGTTGTGCTTGCCGCCGGCGCGGATGCACTTCTGCGTGTCGGCCGCGCGCGTCGCGCAGCCGGGCTTGGCCCCCGGCCATTTGTCCACGTCGGCAGCCGCCTCGCCGAGAAAGATCGGCACGAACTGGTTCATCCCGGCGTTGGTGAACAACAAATTCGGCGAGCTGGGCATCAAGCTCGACGACGGGACGATGGTGTGCCTCTTTTCGTGGAAGAAATCGAGGAACGACTGGCGGATTTCGGTGCTGGTCATGGGAAAGAATAGTTGAGCCGCAAAAAAGCGCAAAAGACGCAAAAAAGGAGGGTTTGGATTCGGTCTTTACTCCCTCTTTGCGCCTTGCGTCTTTGCGTGAGAATTTTTTGGTTTACGGCAAATCGGTTGCGCCCATCAGGAAGCGGTCGATCTCGCGGGCCACGCCCCGGCCTTCGTTGAAGGCCCACACCACGAGGCTCTGGCCCCGGCGGCAGTCGCCGGCCGCGAAGACTTTCGAGATGTTGGTGGTGTACTTTTCAAAGTCGGCTTTGATGTTGCTGCGGGCGTCGCGTTCGACGTTGAGCGATTCCAGGAGCGCTTGATCCGGCCCGAGGAAACCGAGGGCGAGCAGAACGAGTTGCGCGGGAACGATCTTGTCCGATCCGGCGACTTCCTGCGGCACGAACTGGCCTTTGTCGTTCTTCTTCCACTCGATCTGGACCAAATGCACTTCCTTCACGTTCCCTGCCTCATCGCCGATGAAGCGCTTGGCGGTGGTGAGGAAAATGCGCGGGTCGTCGCCGAACTTCGCGGCGGCTTCTTCCTGGCCATAGTCGGTGCGGAAAATCTTGGGCCATTCGGGCCACGGATTGTCGTTGGCGCGTTCGAGCGGCGGCTTGGGCAGGATTTCCACCTGCGTTACGCTCTTGCAACCGTGGCGGATGGAAGTGCCGACGCAGTCGGTGCCGGTGTCGCCGCCGCCAATGACGATGACGTCCTTGCCCGCAGCGCTGATCGGCGTGGCGGCTTTGTCCAGGAGCGCCTTGGTGTTGGAGCCGAGGAATTCCATCGCGAGGTGGATGCCTTTGAGTTCGCGGCCTTCCGTGGGGAGATCGCGCGGCTTGGTCGCGCCGGTGCAAAGCGCCACGGCGTCGAAATCTTTGAGCAACTGCTCGGTGGCGAGGTTCTTACCCACTTCGGTGTTGCAGACAAACACGACGCCTTCAGCTTCGAGCTGTTTGATGCGGCGTAGGACGACTTGCTCCTTGTCGAGCTTCATGTTGGGGATGCCATACATGAGCAACCCGCCGGGACGGTCGGCGCGCTCGAAAACGGTGACACTGTGGCCCGCTTTGTTGAGCTGCGCGGCGGCACTCAATCCCGCAGGACCGGAGCCGACGACGGCGACCTTCTTGCCGGTGCGCACGGCGGGCGGCTGCGGCACGACCCAACCTTCTTCCCAACCTTTGTCGATGATGGAGACCTCGATGTTTTTGATCGTGACCGGCGGGCAGTTGATGCCGACGGTGCAGGAGCCTTCGCACGGCGCGGGGCAGACGCGGCCCGTGAACTCGGGGAAGTTGTTGGTCTTGTGGAGCCGATCCAGCGCTTCGCGCCAGAGGCCGCGATAGATGAGATCGTTCCACTCGGGAATGAGATTGTGGATCGGGCATCCGCTGGCCATGCCACTGATGAGCGTGCCGGTGTGGCAGAACGGAATCCCGCAGTCCATGCACCGCGCGGCCTGCGTGCGCAGGTCTTCGGGTTTCATGTGGCTGTGGAATTCGTTCCAGTCTTGGATGCGTTCCAAGGCCGGACGGTCCAGCGGCAGTTCGCGGAGATATTCGAGGAATCCAGTCGGTTTACCCATGATGAGAAATGATGAATTATGAATGATGAATTATGAAACGCTGGCGCTTAATGCGTGACGCCATTCGCCGATGAAATTTTCGCGGGGGTGCAGGAAAAGGAGTTGTGATGCCTTCGTGTGGAGAAATGATGAATTATGAATGATGAATTATGAAACGCTGGCGCTTAATGCATGGCGCCATTCGCAGATGAAATTTTTGCAGGGGTGCAGGAAGAGGAGTTGAGATGCCTTTGTGTGGAGAAATACATAAAATCAGGAAATGATCCGCCGCGCCGTCTCGGAAGAGGCTTCGTGCATGGCGTCAGCGTTTCATAATTCATAATTCATCATTCAACATTTTCTTTACCCTCCGCCGACGCGGGCGAGGTCGCGCGAGTTGGCTTCGAAGGCGGCGTTGAGGGCGTCGTCGCCGCTCAGTCCTTCGTCGTGGGCTTTCTTGATCGCGGCGATCACCCGTTTGTAATCCTTCGGCATGACCTTGACGAATTTCGGCGCCAAGGCCTCCCATTGGGCGAGCACCTGGGCCGCCCGTTTGCTGCCGGTGTATTTTGCGTGCCGGGCGATGAGTTGGCGGATTTCTTCAATCTCGTCGCCTTCCATCTTCTCGAGCCCCACCATTTGCTGATTGCAGCGGCACGGGAAGGAGCCGTCTTCATCGAGCACGTAAGCGACGCCGCCGCTCATGCCGGCCGCGAAGTTGCGCCCGGTCGCGCCGAGCACCACGACTTTGCCGCCCGTCATGTATTCGCAACCGTGGTCGCCCACAGCTTCCACCACGGCGCTCACGCCGGAGTTGCGAACGCCGAAGCGCTCACCCGCCTGACCGCCGATGTAGGCCTCGCCGCTGGTCGCGCCGTAAAGGGCGACGTTGCCCGCAATAATATTCTCTTCCGCCGCAAAGGTGGACCCGGCGGGGGGATACAGGATGATTTTCCCGCCGCTGAGCCCTTTGCCGATGTAATCGTTCGTGTCGCCTTCGAGTTCGAGCGTGACGCCCTTGGGCACAAACGCGCCGAAGCTCTGGCCCGCCGAGCCTTTGAAATGCAAATGCACCGTGTCTTCGGGCAACCCGGCCGCGCCGTAGCGCTTGGTGATCTCGTTGCCGAGAATCGTGCCGGTGACGCGGTGGACGTTGCGGATGGGCAGCGTGGCCTTCACCTTTTCGCCCCGTTCGAGCGCGGGCTTGCAGAGGTCGAGCAGCGTGGTGATGTCCATCGACTTATCCAAGCCGTGATCCTGTGCCATCTGGCAGTAGCGGCCGACTTCCAGCCCTGCCTTCGGCTGGTAGAGGATCGCGGAGAGATCGACTCCCTTGGCTTTCCAATGCTCGATGGCTTTCTTGGGTTCGAGGATGTCCGTGCGCCCAACCATTTCGTTGAGCGTGCGGAAGCCGAGTTGCGCCATGAGTTCGCGCACTTCCATCGCGACGAACCGCATAAAGTTGACCGTGTAAGCCGGGTCGCCGGTGAACCGCTTGCGCAGTTCCGGGTTCTGCGTGGCCACGCCCACCGGACAGGTGTTCAGGTGGCAGACGCGCATCATGATGCAACCCAGCGTGACGAGCGGGGCGGTGGCGAAGCCGAACTCCTCGGCTCCGAGCAGCGCGGCGACGACCACGTCGCGGCCGGTTTTGAGCTGGCCGTCGGTTTCCACCATGATCCGGCTGCGCAGGTTATTCAAAACCAACGTCTGGTGCGTTTCGGCGAGGCCGAGTTCCCACGGCAGGCCTGCGTGCTTGGTGCTGGTCTGCGGCGAAGCGCCGGTGCCGCCGTCAAAGCCGCTGATGAGGACCACGTCCGCGTGCGCCTTGGCGACGCCCGCCGCGATGGTGCCCACGCCAACTTCGGAAACGAGCTTCACGCTGATGCGCGCGGCGCGGTTGGCGTTTTTGAGGTCGTGGATTAATTCCGCCAAGTCCTCAATCGAGTAAATGTCATGATGCGGCGGCGGCGAGATGAGGCCGACGCCCGGGGTGGAGTGGCGGGTCTTGGCAACCCACGGATACACTTTGCTGCCGGGAAGCTGTCCGCCTTCGCCGGGCTTCGCGCCCTGCGCCATTTTGATCTGAATTTCCTCGGCGTTGGTGAGGTAGTTGCTCGTGACGCCGAACCGCCCGGAAGCGACCTGCTTGATGGCGCTCTTTTTCGAGTCGCCGTTGGCCATCGGGATAAACCGTTCGGGGTCCTCGCCGCCTTCGCCCGTGTTGGACTTGCCGCCGATGCGGTTCATCGCAATCGCCATGGCTTCGTGCGCTTCCTGGGAGATGGAGCCGTAGGACATCGCGCCCGTCTTGAAACGCTTCATGATTGCTTCCACCGACTCGACTTCCTCGATCGGCACAGCGGTCGTTTCCTTGAACGCGAGCAATCCGCGCAACGTGAAGAACTGGTGGTCCTGCTCGTTGACGAGCGCGGCGTACTGGCGGTATGCCGCGTAACTGTCGGTGCGCACCGCTTTTTGGAGCGTGTGGATGGTAAGCGGGTTGAAAAGATGCGCTTCGCCGTCCGCGCGCCACTGGTATTCGCCGCCGGATTCAAGCGTCGCGCCGTTGCCGGTCGCCCGTTCGGGGAAGGCGTGCCTGTGGCGCAGTTGCACTTCGCCCGCGATCACGTCGAGGCCCGCTCCTTCGATGCGCGAAGCGGTCCAGGTGAAATATTTGTCGATCACCGCGCGGTTGAGTCCGACGGCTTCAAAGATTTGCGCGCCGCGATAGCTCTGGATGGTCGAGATGCCCATCTTGGAGGCAACTTTGACGACCCCCTTGGTGGCGGCCTTGGTGTAATTCTTGCAAGCGGTCTTGTGGTCGGTGTTGACCAGCAACCCTTGGCGGATCATGTCGTCGAGCGTCTCAAACGCCAGGTACGGGTTGATCGCCCCGCAGCCGTAACCGAGCAGGAGCGCGTAATGGTGGACCTGGCGCGGTTCGCCGCTTTCCAGGACGATTCCCGCGCGGGTCCGGGTGCCTTCGCGGATGAGATGGTGATGCAGACCGGCAACGGCCAGCAGCGAAGGGATCGGGGCGTTGTCCTTGTCCACGCCACGGTCGGAAAGGATGAGGATGTTGGCTCCTTCGGCAATGGCTTTGCTCGCCTTGGCGCAGAGATCGTCCATCGCGGCTTCGAGCGCGCGGGCGGCCTCCTCGTGGTTCCCCTTCGGGCTGAAAACGATCGGGAGCGTGACGGATTTAAACGTGCCTTGCGCGATGTGTTGGAGCTTCGCGAGTTCTTCGTTGGTGAGGATCGGCGATTTGAGCTCGATCAAATGGCAGCTTTCCGGCTCGGGCTTGAGCAGGTTGCGTTCGCTGCCGATGGTGGTTTCCGCCGAAGTGACGATCTCCTCGCGGATACAGTCGATGGGCGGGTTGGTCACCTGCGCGAAGAGTTGCTTGAAGTAATCAAAAAGCGGGTGTGCCTTGCTGGAAAGGATCGCCAACGGGGTGTCTGTGCCCATGGAGCCGACCGCTTCCACGCCGTCGCGTGCCATCGGCACCATCAGCATGCGCAATTCTTCAAAAGTATAGCCAAACGCCTGTTGGCGCGTGACCACGGTCTTGTGGTCTGGCTCGGGAACCGCCGGGGCATCGGCCACGCTGGAGAGTTCGACCATGTGCTTATCAAGCCATTCGCGGTACGGGTGTTCCCGGGCGATGGCGCTCTTGATTTCCTCGTCGGCGACGATGCGGCCCTCCTCCATGTTCACCAGGAACATGCGGCCCGGCTGGAGGCGGCCCTTGTGGGCGATGCGCTCGGGATCGATGGGCAGCACGCCCGCTTCGGAGGCCATGATGACCAAATCATCCTTCGTAACGTAATAACGCGAGGGGCGCAGACCGTTGCGGTCGAGCACCGCGCCGATGAACGTCCCGTCGGTGAACGCGATGGAAGCGGGGCCGTCCCACGGTTCCATGAGGCAGGAATGGTATTCGTAGAACGCCTTCATCTCGTCGCTCATGGATTCATGGGCGGTCCACGGCTCGGGGATCATCATCATCACCGCGTGCGGCAGGGAGCGCCCGGCCATCACGAGCAGTTCCAAACAGTTGTCGAACATCGCCGAGTCCGACCCGTTCGCGTCAATGATCGGCAGGACTTTCTTGATGTCGTCGCCGAAAAGCTCGCTCTCGAAGAGCGATTGCCGAGCGTGCATCCAGTTGATGTTGCCGCGCAGGGTGTTGATCTCGCCGTTATGGGCGATGTAACGGTACGGGTGCGAGCGCTCCCAGCTCGGGAACGTGTTCGTGCTGAACCGGGAATGGACCAGCGCCAGGGCGCTCTCCACATCCGGGTCGGCCAGGTCGAGGAAATACTCGCCCACCTGCACCGGCATGAGCATCCCCTTGTAGATCATCGTCCGGCAGGAAAGGCTCGAGATATACCAATGCGCGTTGACCCCGGCCCGGCGGATTTCGTTGAGCGCGCGCTGGCGGATCACGTAGAGCTTGCGTTCAAAAGCGAGGTCATTGGCGAGAGCGGCGTTCCGTCCGATGAACACCTGCTTCACGCACGGTTCGGACGCCTTGGCGCTTTCGCCGAGGGTTCCGTTGTAGGTCGGCACGTCGCGCCAGCCCAGGAGCGTCTGCCCTTCTTCGGCGATGATCCGGTTGAAAGTCGCCTCGTCTTTCGCCCGCGCGGCGGCGTCCGGCGAGGTAAACACGATTCCCGCGCCGTATTGGCCGGGTTCGGGAAGAGCGATGCCGCATGCGGCGGTCGCCTTCTTCAAAAACTTGTGCGGCATCTGCATCAGGATGCCTGCGCCATCGCCCGTATTGGTCTCCGCACCCACCGCGCCGCGGTGGTCGAGATTGAGGAGAATCGTCAGCGCCTGCTGTACGATTTCGTGCGATTTGCGGCCCTTCATATTCACGACAAACCCGACGCCGCAAGCGTCGTGTTCAAACTGCGGGTCGTAAAGGCCTTGCTTCGGTGGGAGTCCGTTGGGGTGCGTCGTCTGCATCTTGGGTCTTTTAGTGAAATTTGGGGAGCTTCGACTCATCGCACAAAAAAGGCGCGCGCGCCACCTCGGGACGAGGTGTTTTCTCTTGGGATGAGGGCTTGTAGTTGGGCATCGAAGCGTTGGGTTTTAAAATTGCGGTCTTTTCGCGGGTTGGTAATAGCATCATTCCTGCAAATTTTTTCAATGTTCTTCTTGGAAAATTTATTGCAAGGCCTGTTTTGGGTTGCACGACCCCCCATCGCTTGGGACGCGATTTTCTGAATAACGGCCGCCAACCCGCCCCCAAAGGCCAACTTTTCCCTTTGCTTACAATGTATTTACCCTGAATTACATCTTTTGAAAAAATTGCGGCTTTCAGGCTCGCAAAACGCTTTCAAAACCACTTCTCGTTGGACAAACCGGGCGCACCTCTTCATTTTCTCAACAGTTCGATCGACGCACCCCCCCTTCCCCTTTATGCCTAAATTCAACTACGTCGCCCTTGACTCCCGCGGAACTGAATCCACCGGAGTCGTTGAAGCCGCCAGTTCCAACGAAGCCATCAGCCAATTGCGGCAGGCCGGCTATTTCCCGACCAATGTTGTGGAGGAAGGCAAAGGCGGGGCGCGCAAGAGCGCCGGGGCCAAGAAGCCGGCCAAAGCGATCGCCGCTCCGGGCGCCGCCGCGAAAAAAGAGGGGATCACCCTTTTCAAAAAATCGACCGTCAAGAGCAAGACGCTCATGATTTTTACCCGGCAGCTTGCCACGTTGATCGACGCAGGCCTGCCGCTGTTGCGCGGCCTGACGGTGCTGGCCAAGCAGGAGAAAGACTTGGTGCTCAAGCGCACCATCAACATGCTGGCGGATTCCGTGCAGGGCGGCAACACCTTCTCCGAGTCGCTGGCCCAGCATCCCAAGATTTTCAACAAGCTCTACATCAACATGGTAAAGGCCGGCGAGCTTGGCGGTGTGCTCGAACTCGTCCTCAACCGCCTGGCCGAGTTCCAGGAGAAAGCGCAGAAGATCGCCAACAAAGTCAAGTCGGCCATGGCCTACCCGATGATCGTGCTGGTGATCGCGGTTCTGATCATGTGGTTCCTGCTCGTCTTCATCGTTCCGAAGTTCGAGGCGATCTTCAAAGACATGTTGGGCAACAAACCGCTGCCGGACATCACGCAGATCGTTATCGGGATCAGCAAAGCGATCCAGGAACACTTCTTTACGATCATCGGCGTCTTTGTCGGTTTGGTGATCGCCTATCAACTCTTCGCCCGCAGCAGTGTGGGGCGCGTCGTCATGGATCGCGTGAAACTGAAAATTCCGCTCATGGGCGACCTGCTGCGCAAATCGGCCATTTCGCGCTTCACGCGCACGCTCGGCACCCTGGTGGAAAGCGGCGTGCCGATTCTCCAGGCGCTCAATATTACCAAGGACACCTCGGGCAACGCGGTGATCGCGGACGCCATCCTCAAAGTGCACGACGCCGTCAAGGAAGGCGAATCCATCGTCGCTCCGCTGGAAGCCAGCGGGGTATTCCCACCGCTGGTCATCAGCATGATCGACGTGGGTGAGGAAACCGGCCAATTACCCGCCATGCTGCTCAAAGTGGCGGACGTGTTCGACGATGAAGTGGACAACGCCGTCGCGGGGCTCACCGCCATGCTTGAACCGCTCATGATCGTCTTCCTGGCGCTCATCGTCGGCAGCATCGTCATCGCCCTGTTCATGCCGCTCATCTCCATCATCCAGCAGATGCAGAATCAATAAGCCGGGTTTATCCTCCATGAAACACGTCTCCCGCAGATCGGGTGGGTTCACCTTGGTTGAATTGCTGGTGGTGATCGCCATCATCACCATCCTTGCCGGGCTCACCATGGCCACGATGGGCATCGCCAACACCACTGCGGCGAGAAACCGCGCCAAGGCAGAAATCGGCGCATTAAGTCTCGCCATCGAATCGTATAAAGTCGATAACGGGGATTACCCTCGGAGCAGCAGTACCGATACGCTCAAAGCCACCATTACCGACTCGAGCACTGCGGGAGGCCAATACAACGACGCTTCCCTCACCCTCTATAAGCAGCTCAGCGGAGACGGCGCCGACGGCAGCACCCCGGATCGCACCCTGAGCACGGCGGAAAAGGCGCTGGGGAAAGTTTATTTCACCTTCAAACCCAACATGCTCTATCCACGGGTTCCGGCCGGCACGGCAGCCACGGTGACCGCCCTCGTCGATCCGTTCCTCAACTGCTACGGCTATTCCACCATGGGCAGTGCTTCGACAACGGGCACTCAGGCTGGCGGGTATAATCCCACCTTCGACCTCTGGAGCACCGGCGGCACCAGCGGCACCGCTGGCTGGATCACCAACTGGAACTAGGGTGAGGCCCCAACTTTTCCTTGGCAGCGGTCGCCATTCACGTTCAGACTTGGCGATATGGATTTTGTTCAACAAGCCCGCCGGGTATTTGCAATCGAGCTCGCAGAGGTCCGCCGCGTGGCCGACCGTTTGGACGACTCTTTCGGTCTGGCCGTGGAGACCGTCTTGCGGAGCGTGGAAAATCGCGGCAAGATAGTGGTCATCGGCGTCGGGAAATCGGGCCACATTGGCGAAAAAATCGCCGCCACCCTCACCAGCACCGGTTCTCCCGCCGTGGTGCTGAACTCGCTGAACGCCATGCATGGCGATCTCGGCGTGATTGCCGATGGCGACGTGATCCTCGCCCTAAGTTTCTCCGGGGAAACTGAGGAGTTGCTCAATATCCTGCCCGCCCTGGGCCGATTCGACGTGAAGATCGTCTCCATCACCGGCAACCCGGCCTCCACGCTCGCCAAAAACTCCCACGTCCACCTCGACGCCTCGATCCAGGAGGAAGCGTGTCCGCTCGGCCTCGCCCCCACTTCCAGCACCACCGCCACCCTGGTTTTGGGCGATGCCCTGGCCATGGTGCTTCTCCAGGCGCGCGGGTTCCAAAAGGAGGATTTTGCCCGGTACCACCCCGGCGGCAGCCTCGGTCGCTCGCTGTTGCTCAAAATCACCGACATCATGCGCACCGGCGAAAAGCTCGCGCTCCTGCCGCCCACCGCCACCGTGCGCGAGGTGTTGAAACGCATGGCGCGGGCCCGCACCGGGTCGGCCATCCTTATCCACGCCGATGGCACCCTCGCGGGCGTCTTCACCCACGGCGATTTCGGCCGCCATTTCGAGACGGTGCCCGATCTTTTGGAGCGGCCCGTGGACGAATTTATGACCTCCAAACCGATCACTATCGTTGCAGACAAAATGGCGGTGGAAGTCCTGCGCATTTTGGAAAAGCACGCCATCGACGACCTCGTCGTGGTGGACACCTCCCACGGCGCCCCGGTTCCCGTCGGCTTGGTCGATTCGCAGGACCTCGCCAAGTTCAGGCTTGTCTAAGGGCGCGAGCGCTGCTCTATTTGCCTATTCCAACCCTTCTTTTTTTACCTCAATGGCATCCGCAAACGATCTCCGCAAAGGCATGGCTATCCGCTACAACAGCAACGTGGCCATCGTCCTTGAAGTCATGCACCGCACCCCTGGCAACCTCCGCGCCTTTGTCCAGTTGATCATCCGCTACATCGGCACCGGCAAAAGCGCCGATGTCCGCTTCGGATCGACCGACAAAGTCGAACTCGTGGAAGTCAATCGCCAGAAAGTCGAGTTCAGCTACAAAGACCAAACCGGCTACCATTTCATGGACCCGGAAACCTACGACACCATTTCGCTGAACGAAAATCTGCTGACCGACGCCAAAGATTACCTGGTGGAAAATCTGCAAGTCGAAGTGCTCTACGCCGAAGGCAAAGCGGTGCAGGTCGAACTTCCCTCCACCGTCACCCTCAAAGTCGTCGAATCCGCCGAAGGCGTGCGCGGCGACTCCGCCAATAACGTGCAAAAACCGGCGAAGCTCGAAACCGGCAAAGTCATCAACGTGCCGCTCTTCATCAAGGAAGGCGAACTTGTAAAGATCGATACCCGCACCGGCGACTACCTCGGGCGGGCCTAGGCTCCACCCCGCTTCGCTCATGTCGCGCAGCCCCAAGCGCCCCAGGAAAGCAAAGCGGTCTGTCCACCGGCTCCAAGCCGGTTCCGCCACGCTCTTTGGCGAAGCCGACCGGTTTGAGGCTCCGGCTCCCGAACGCAACCGGCTCGTGGTGCCCACGCGCGTTTTGAACACCGTCATTGCGGTGTTTCTCCTTCCGCTGGCCGCCGTCTGGAGCATGAGCTTTTTCCATCTCTTCGCCCGGGAAACCGTGCACCACCGGTATTGGGCCACCGAGGAGTTTTGGTTCTTCGGCTTGGGCGCGCTGCTTTGGATGATCGCCTTTTTCGGGATTCCGCGCCGGGTGTCCGTTTTTTTATACGTTTACGGCCACGAACTGACCCACGCGGTCTGGGTCTGGCTCATGGGCGGGCGGGTCAGCGCGTTTGAAGTGCGCCCGGACGGCGGTCACATCATGACGAATAAGAGCAATGTCTGGATTGCGCTCTCCCCTTATTTTTACCCGATCTACAGCGTGCTGGTGATGGTTCTCTATGCCATCGGCTGGATGTTTTGCGACATGACGCCCTATACCCGCTGGCTTTTCCTCGCGCTCGGGTTCACGTGGACTTTTCACATGAGTTTTACCTTGTGGATGATTCCCAAAGGCCAGACCGATCTCTCGTTTCATGGCACCTTCTTTTCGCTCGTCGTCATTTACATCATGAACTTGGCGCTGCTCACTGCGCTGCTTTTGCTCACTGCCCCGCACCTGACCCTGCACGGGTTTGGCCGCGAATTTCTGCACAACGCCGTGGAGTTTTCCAGTTGGGTCGCCGGGTATTTGCGGGGGTAGATCTCATTAGTCTAGACCACTACCGTCCAGTTAAAAGTCGTTGAAACTCAGTTGGTTGCATATTGTGATAGTTTCATTCCTTGTATGAGTAGTTACAAGTAGCTGATCGAGAGGCTCTTTTGAAAATACGTTCAC
>CAIYQA010000128.1 GCA_903928175.1 uncultured Spartobacteria bacterium
GAGAGGTCGCCGCTCGGACGATCCGATTCAGGGCGTTGCGTTGGATGCTGTCGAGTTCGAGGGCAATGATGGGGCGAGGCATGCCCGTCATCTTACATCAATGGTAAGTAGCGACCATCTATTTCGTGTACACTACACTAGAGTGTGCATAAGACCGCTTCCTCCAATGCGTTTCTCTCCCATGGTCGGCTTTCGGGTGTGGGCGATAATCCCAAGTGCTGGGCGTTTTGCTCCAGTTTGAAGCATCTGCTTTAATGCGTCGAAAGCGCTGCCGTAGTCCTTGGCTTTATCGTCACGCGCCGCGCTGTTCCAAGGGTCGAAGAGAACAACGTCCGGCTGGAACGAATCAAGCGCAAGACGAACATCTCTAAGGAAATCCGGATGTTCCAAGGTCATGCCATAGGCCGGAGGTTCAGAGACGCGGATTGAATCCTCAATTTCGGTTGTAATACTCCGCGCCCGATATTCCCCCCTGAGACGAAAGCGCCCATTTTCGTTTTGAATGATGAGCGTCTTGAATCGGCAATGCACCTTCAGCCCCAGCCAATCCCGGCCCGTTGCACCACATATCGCAAGCTCGGTTGCCGACGTGGATTTACCAACGCCAGGTTCCCCGCCTATTACAAAGATTTCACCGCGCAAGATATGATTGTCTCCAACTAAGACCGCTTCCTCGTCTGGTTCAAAGTCCCGAAGTTCGGACGGTGAGAAGAACCTGATTTTGGGTTCGCGTGCCGCATCATTGGCAGCCGTAAAGCACGGCAGCGTCCGGATGAGATTGGCGAGCGCCTCCTCATGGTTCCCGGCGTCTATTTGCTCCAATGCAGCGGAAACTGTTTTCCGAAGTTCGCGCTGTTTGAATTTCCCGGCCACGGCCTCGCACGCGCTGGCGAGCAACCCGTCGAAGTGTGAGACGGTTATCAGTTCCGTGAGATACGACAAGCCCCCCACACGATCCAGCTTCCCGGCCTTGTTAAGCTCGGTGGAAACGGTGATTGAGTTCACGTCCTCGCCCCGGTCGTGCAAGGCTCGCGCCGCGTCAAAAATGATGCCGTGCCTGTCGCTAAGCGATAAACCACTTCCCGGTTGCGAATCGGGCAGGGTGCCGAATCCCTGCGTGAGTATCCGCGCCAGAATAGTTTTCTCGGCGTCGATGTTGTAAAACTCGTTCATCGCCGCACCACCTTTCCAAAGACACGCGCCCGGCGATCCGCACACTTGACCGGAGGTGCGTGTTGCGGTAACATGCGCTTGTCTTGATCTTCAATTAAGCCCGGTGCGCCGCCAAGTGTGCCGGGCTCTTTTTTTCGCTTTGGCGGACGCGCCCTGAGCGCCGGGCCGCTTCGAGGCATCATGGAGGCGTCCATTATTCCTGTCCTCCTTCCGCCTGCTTCTCCATTGCTTCGACATCGGCCAACCGATAGCGAATGAGGCGTGAATTGAACCGCAACGGGTGAAGTAGTCCCGCACGTTCTCGCCTCTTGATAGTTTCTGTGGATACTCCCTGCCGTTTCGCAACGTCGCGTCGCGAAAGGAGGGTTTCATTTGTTGGTGTCGGGTCTTTTGTGGACATAAGACCCCCAACAATATGAGCCGATTATCCGACCTCAACAAAACCCGTTTCCTGTAGTAAGTGAAATCAATTACTTTTTAGCACCCGATTTTCCTGCAATTAGCCCGTCGAAGGCCCGCCAAAGTTGCCGTTTGATTTCAGCCCGCATATCACAGGCTTTCATACCCTCCGTTTGTTCGGGCATGCCACGTTGTGATTTGCCATTCGGCTTTTTGATCGCACTTTTTCCAAGATCGCACACGACCTCCATTTTCTCCGGTTCGATCCCAAGTGCGATCAGAGAGTTCCATACGTAATCAAACCACTCTTTCTTGTTTTCCGGCGTGAGAGAAGGCAACACCCCCATTTTCTCCATCTTTTTCCCCGCCATAAAGTGAGCCCAGGCTGCCTTCGTCGATAAAGAAGAAGGCTGCCACGGCCTCGTGCTGATAATCGACCCTTCACCAACTTGCAAGAGGTCAAGTATTTCGTCGGCCCAGCGTTTGTGTTCTCTTTTGCGAGAAATCATCACAGGCCACATGAAGTTCGACTTGGCGATTTCACGAACCTCCTCTGGTCGCTGTTTTGCAAGGGCGTTTAGCGCGAATACCGTTTCAGAAGCAATCGAGACCAATGTTTCTATTACTAAGCCATCTCCCTCGGAAGCCAAGCGGATCAACGCCGTTACGCCTTTTTGTGTTTTCTCAGATAATTCGATCATTTCCTTAATTCGCAAAAGTTTGGCTTCAAATTCCCTTTGTTTGGCTCTGCAATCACTGAGTTCCTTTTCGACTTGATGGAGAGTCGGTTTACGCTTTTTGGGTTTCTCCTTCATATAAATATCATCACTACCGTCCAGTTAAAAGTCGTTGAAACTCAGTTGGTTGCATATTGTGATAGTTTCATTCCTTGTATGAGTAGTTACAAGTAGCTGATCGAGAGGCTCTTTTGAAAATACGTTCAC
>CAIYQA010000129.1 GCA_903928175.1 uncultured Spartobacteria bacterium
ATCCGGCGCTTGATCGCCCGGGGCCTCATCAAGCCCTGCCGTATCTTGAGGCATGTCCTGATTCCAGTCGAAGAACTGGATCGGCTTTTGAAAAAATAATCAACCGACAACTCTCCGACCAAACCAATTTCTCACCCCGATCCAGACCACCTGATGAAAGCATTCACTCTTCCCCAAGTTGCCCGTGACCTACTTGATTCGTGCCCAACGTCGGGCACAGGCGTGCATTCATGGCTGTTTGGATGTTCCCGGATTTTGCATCCGTACTTCTCGGACAAGGAGCAACTCTACCGCTTACTTGCGTCAGCGACTTCCAAGTGCGGACGCCCCGTTCCTGCGAGGGAGATTGAGGACGCAATCATGAACTCGGCGGACTGTGCCTGGCAGGCGAAACAAACTGGGCAGGGTAATAAGCGGCAACCCAAATGGCCTTTCCGGGATTATTCGAAGATCGAGCGGATCGTCCGAGACGGTCCAACGCTGGAAGCCTTGTCTGCAGCATCACCTATTAAATTCAGCGCGGATTTGCGGGCCACCGAAGAGATTGTGGACGCCATATTTCCTACGAATCCGTTGTTGTGCTGCGGTTGGGGAATGAGTCGGTTTGCCACAAGGACGCGTGTGGAATGGCGGGGCTCCCTGTCGAGCATCCCCCTCATTGTGCCATCCCCTATGACAGCACGGATAGGTTGGACCAAAAATGGCAAGCCGTCGGCTCACTGCCTTGACAACACTGGTTCTCGTCGGTTTTTGGTCGTGGAATTCGACTTCAAGGAAAAGAACACCGATGGGAGTGAAACTGCCGATACTCCGATGCTTCGCGCCTTGGCCGCTGATGGCATATCCGTTGCCGATGTTTGCGCAGCTTTGCACGGGCACCTGTCCCAATATGCGCCGCTTGCGATGATCGTCCATAGCGGCGGCAAAAGCCTGCATGGATGGTATTATGCTGAAGCAGAGCCAGAGGCAAAGCTCCTGAAATTCATGCGCTACGCCGTGAGCATCGGTGGTGACCCGGCGACCTGGACACGGTCTCAATTTGTGAGGATACCGGATGGCACTCGGGACAATGGGAACCGGCAGGCAGTGCATTATTTCAACCCGGAGGTGATCCTGTGACCGCCCTAGCCAGCACATGGGCAGATCAGGAGCAAATTCCGGATGTTGATCCGACTCCACTGTCGAATTTTCCGGATCGTCCGCGTCCCGAAGTCCGCCCATTATCTGCGCTGGTGCGGCCCAATGGGGATGATAAAGACGAACTCCTCAAAGAGCGCTATCTGTGCAAGGGCAACGGGCTTCTCATGGTAGGGTCGACTGGCATTGGGAAATCTTCCTTGGTGCTGCAATGCGCGATCCTATGGAGCTTGGGGAAGGCTGCCTTCGGCATCAGACCGGCCCGCCCTCTCTCGGTTCTCTTGATCCAAGCAGAAAATGACGATGGTGATGTGGCGGAAGTCCGCGATGGCATCTTCGCGGGTCTAGGGCTGAGTACCGAGGATGCAGCTCGCGCCGGTGAGAAAATCAAGGTCGTCCGTGAGGATGAGCGGGTTGGTTGTGAGTTCTGCATATTGCTCGAAAGTATTATAGCCGAATATCACCCCGACCTCGTCATCATCGATCCCGTCCTCGCCTTCCTTGGTGGCGACGCCTCGTCCCAGCGTGACGTATCGGGGTTCCTGAGGGGTGGGCTGAACCCGATCCTCCGGCACCACGGGTGCGGGGCGATCCTTGTTCATCATACCAACAAACCAGCCGCCGAAAAAAAGAAGGACACATGGAGTGGGGGCGATTTTGCATATCTCGGTTCAGGGAGCGCCGAATGGGCCAATTGGGCGCGGGCGGTAATCACCCTGCGGGGCACCGGCGGTCACGACTACTTCGAGCTGGGATTGGGCAAGCGTGGGCCGCGGGTGGGGTGGAAGCATGAAGATGGAGTCACCACCCGCTATGCAGCGCGGCTTGCCCATGGCCAAGGTGACGGGGAAATTTACTGGCGGGAGGTCTCGGAGATCGAAGTGGCGATGGGTGGTATCGCCGATCCCATGGCCACGAAAGGGAAACTCCACATCCTGCCGCTCGTCCCGCGTGAGGGGTCTATTTCAAAGGCAGCCCTAATTTCATCCGCACGAGCGATCGGGATAGGAATGAATAAGGCCAAGGGGTTCATTGCGGAACTGATTCATGAGGGAGCCCTTCATGAATGGAAAATATCGCGATCCGGGACCCGCCCCGAAATCCATCTCGCCGTGACCCCTCAACCCGGAGGATCGGCACAATGATTACGAGATTTGAACAGAGATATGCATGGCCCTTTTTAGCCATCCGTATCCATCGTGCGGATCAGGCTGAGATAGATACGCATGCCCCCCCCTTTAAGGGGGCGTGCGCATCTCTATCTCTCGTCGCCCCAGAACCAAACCTTTCCACCGCTGGGACGCGGCGGCGGAAATTAATCTGCGTCCTATAAGGAAATCACACCAATGAAAAAAGCCGAGAAACACAACATCCCAAGCGATCCGGCCCGGATTGTAACGGGATCAACACAACACAGGGCATCCACGAGAAATACAATGAGTAACATCCAAACATCGAAATCATTGGAAGACTCGGAAACTGAACTGTTCCGGGAAACCATGCAAAAATTACTGACAACCATTAATAAAGTTTATTTCAAGCATACGA
>CAIYQA010000130.1 GCA_903928175.1 uncultured Spartobacteria bacterium
CGCAATGAAGAAGCCTATATCGAGCACACGATCCGCTCCGTGGTCGCGCAAACCCGCCGCCCGGTGAAGTGGATCATCGTGAGTGACGGCTCGACGGACCGGACAGAGGAAATTGTCCGAACGTATGCTTCGCAGCACGACTGGATTGAATTGCTCCGGATGCCGGAACATCGGGATCGGCAGTTCGCCGCGAAGGCGCACTGTTTTAACGCGGGATACAAACAGCTTGCGCAAGTTCGATTTGACATTATTGGCAACCTGGATGCGGATATTTCGTTCGGCTCCGATTATTTCGAGTTCCTGCTGGGCCAGTTTTCCATCCTGCCGCAGCTCGGCGTCGCCGGAACGCCGTATGTTGAAGATGCCAACCGGCCACACACCTATGGCCATCGGTTCGCACAGCTCGAGCATGTTTCCGGCGCATGCCAACTCTTTCGGCGGGACTGTTTCGACGCGGTCGGCGGTTATAAGCCGATCCCGGAGGGGGGCGTCGATTGGATCGCAGTCACAACCGCGCGCTTCATGGGGTGGCAGACGCGCACGTTTGTGGAGCGGACCTGTTTTCACCACCGCAAATTGGGAACCGGGACCGATCGCCCGTGGATCGTCCGTTTCCGGTATGGACAAAAAGCCCATGCCATGGGCGGGCACCCTCTCTTTGAGGGGTTGAGAGGACTCTTCCAGACACGCCAGCGTCCCTTTGTGGTGGGGGGAATCACCTTTCTCGTCGGCTTCTTTTGGGCTGCGCTCACGAAACGGGAGCGTCCCGTTTCCCGTGAGTTGATGCACTTTCATCGGGCGGAGCAGATGGCGCGCCTGCGGCAGGCGTTCGCGATTTCGCGCCGCAGCACCCGGGCGTAGGGTATGTATGCGCAACTCGCCCTCCTGCTCTGTGTTTGCCTGATCCTGTGGCTTTTTCGAGAGGACCGGCGCTGGCGAAAAGCTTCGTCGCACGCTCTGCTCATCCCGGGGATTTGGATTGCGATCCTCGGCTCGCGACCGGTTTCCTATTGGTTTGGCGGGGGAAGCGGCGGGAGAGAAATCGAGGGCAACCCGATCAACACCTTTCTGTTTGCCCTTCTGATCGCTGCGTCAGTGCTGGTATTACTCAAGCGCGGCTTCAAATGGGGACAGGCTTTTGGAAACAACAAAGCGCTATTTTTCATCTACCTGTTTTTTGCGCTCAGCGCATTCTGGTCGGAAGCACCCCTGGTCTCCCTGAAGCGCCTGGTCAAGGATTTCGGCTGTGTGCTCACCGCGCTGGTTCTGCTGACAGAGGCAAATCCTGCCGAGGCCATCCGGATCACATTCGTGCGGGTTTCTTACCTGCTGTTTCCCCTTTCGCTCGTGCTGGAGAAATATTTTCCGATGATCGGCAGAGGCTATACGCACGCGGGCGAGCCAATGCTGATCGGTCTCACCACGCAAAAAAACACCCTGGGGCAGGTGCTCTTTGTTTTTGGACTCATGCTTGTATGGGATCTGCTTGAGGTCCGCAAAATGGAGCCTGGAAGGCAAAGACAACGCCTGGAGCGCATCCGCATCGGAATGCTTCTCCTGGGTGGATGGCTCATGATTCGGTGCGACAGCCAAACCTCCATTGTCTGTTTTGTTGTGGGCATTTTTGTCCTGTGGTTGACGGGCCGCCTTGCGCATCTTCCGCAGAGAAAACCGGTGCTCCTCGGTTGCATTGGGGCGGGGCTCGGTTTGCTCGTCCTGGACAAGACCTTCCATCTTTCAGACATGCTTGTCCGGGCGCTGGGCCGGAACCCGACCCTCACTGGAAGAACCGAAATTTGGCGGCTCGTCATGGAGCAAAATACCGATCCGCTCTTCGGAGACGGTTTTTATATTTTTTGGGATTCGGAAAAAGGGGAAGCGATTATCCGGGCGCTTGCGCAAATCCAATCCGCGCACAATGGCTATCTTGAAGTGTATCTGGACGGTGGGATGATCGCCCTCCTTCTCCTTGGGGTGTTGCTTCTGGCGGGCGGAAAACGCGCGATCGACCGTTGGTACAAGGAGATGCCGCTCGGAAGGATGGCGCTCATCTTTTGGCTGCTGGCCATCCTCTACAATTTTTCGGAATCGAATTATTTCCGACTGGCTCCGCTTTGGTTTGCGTTTCTGCTGTTGACCATCGAGTGCCCGCGCCGGATGTGGCGCGCTTCGGGGCCGCCGCAAGCCGTTGAAAGGATGCCGCGCCCCCCTCACCGCAAAGGAAAAAGCCATGCTGATTATCAACGCCGATGACTGGGGTCGCTCCAAAGCGGAAACCGATACCACGCTTGCCTGCCATGCGCTGGGGTCCATTACTTCTGTGAGCGCCATGGTGTTCATGGACGACTCGCAACGCGCAGCGGAAATCGCGTGCAGCCAGGGCTTGGATGTGGGGCTGCATCTGAACTTTACTGAAGCTTTCAGCGGCGACGCGCCGACCCGCCTGCGCGAAGCCCAGAGCCGCATCGCGCGCTTCCTCAAGTGCAGTAAATATGCGCTCCTTTTTTACCACCCGCGCCTAAGAAACGCTTTCCGATATGTCTGTGAAGCGCAGGCGGAGGAATTCCAGCGCATCTACGGCCGGCCGCCTTCCCGCTTCGATGGGCACCAACACATGCACCTCTGTTCCAATATGCTTTTTGACAGGATCATCCCCCGCGGGCAGCGGGTGCGCGGCACCTTTTCCTTTCAGAGGGGCGAGAAAGGTGCGCTCAACCGGGCCTACCGGAGCCTCGTGCGCTGGGGAATGACGGGGAACTACGTCATGCCAGACTACTTTTTTGCGCTTTCGCAATGCTTGCACAACCGACGCCTGGAGCGGGTGTTGGAATTGGCCCGTTCGGCACAGGTCGAATTGATGACCCATCCCGCGCAACGGGAAGAATACGCCCAACTGAGCAGCGAAAAATTCCGGGCGGTGCTTGGAAGAACCGGCTCCCATACGCATAGCCAAAACGCGAGAACGCCCCGCCCATGATCCAGGACCTTTCCCATTCCGCAGTGATTGACGGCAGGCAACTCGCCGTTTCGGGGCGTTTTCTGAAGACCGCAAGAATGCATAATGAATATTATGAATGCCTCGACGATCCGGAATGTTTTCTTCAAAAACTGAGGGCATCCCGGACCAATGCCGACCTGTTCACATTCCTGCAGGAGATCGGCGACCAGACGCCGAAATACCCGTTTTATTATGAACCGGAGAGCCTGGCCGTGCTTCCGGTCTCAACCTACGAGCACTGGTGGAAAAAACAGATCAACGACAAGACGCGCAATATGATCCGCAAGGCCGGAAAAAGCGGGGTGGAGCTGCGCGAGTGCGCATTGGACGACACGTTTGTACGGGCCATCATGGAGATTTACAACGAATGCCCGCTGCGCCAGGGAAAGCCTTTCAAGCATTATGGAAAAGATTTCCCGACCCTCCAGAGAGACCACGCCACGTTCCTGGAGCGGAGCCAATTCATCGGGGCATTCCACGGGGAGGAAATGATCGGTTTCATCAAGCTCGTGCACGGCAAAAACGCGTCGAGCTTAATGCAAATCATCTCCAAAATTGCCTGGCGGGACAAAGCTTCCACCAATGCCCTGATCGCCAGGGCGGTGGAGGTCTGCGCCGAGCGGGGCATTGCGCACCTGCATTATGGAATATGGAGCAGGCGGGGCATCGGCGAGTTCAAAAAGCACCATGGATTTTTGCAGCACGACCTCCCGCGCTATTATGTTCCGCTCAATTTTCACGGCTGGCTTGCGCTCAAATTACTCCTGCACCGCGAGCTGGCAACGCATATCCCCGAGGGCATGCACGACAGACTCGTTGCCCTGAGAAATCGGTGGAATCAATTTCGTTACGAAAATTCAGGGAATCAACGGGGCAGTGGCTCAATGGGCAAAGCGTCGTAGTTCGCTGCGAAGATGGAAGTTCGAACCTTCCCTGCTCCAGTCCCACAAATCGCATCGCAAATACATGCCAGGAATCACCGGAATCATGCATAAACGCGCGGGTGCGGCGGATGGCGGGGCGTCCCTTGCCGCAATGCTCAAGTGCATGGCGCACGACTGCACGTATGTCACCGGCAAACTGGGGAACGCGCGCATGGGGCTTTGGAGCGGCTGGGCCAGCCATTCCGGTTCGTTCTCGGATTGCCTGCCGGTATGGAACGAAAACAGGGATGTCGCGCTCCTTTTTTCCGGCGAACACTTCGGCGATCCCGGGGAATGCGCGAGCCTCAGGGCGAAGGGGCACGAGTTCACCGGCGAGGGGGCTGAGCGCCTGGTGCATCTTTATGAAGAGCACGGCACCGCATTTCTCGGACGGCTCAATGGCTGCTTTAGCGGCCTGTTGCTGGACTTGCGCGAGCGCAAAATCATTCTCTTCAACGACCGCTATGGATTGGGTCGCATTTATTGGCACGAAAATGCCGAGGCGTTTTATTTTTCTTCAGAAGCCAAGGCGCTCTTGAGTGTCCTGCCCGAGACACGACAACTCGACCCGGCGAGCCTGGCCGAGTTTTGCTCCTGCGGTTGTGTGCTGCAAAACCGCACACTGTTCGCCGGAATTTCGCTCCTTCCCGGCGGTTCCGCATGGACATTTTTTTCCGATGGACGGCTCAACCGGCAATCCTATTTCCGCAAGGAAACCTGGGAGGAGCAGCCGCTCTTGAGCGAGGAGGATTACGCCACAGAACTGAAATCAACTTTAGAAAATGTTTTACCGAAATATTTCCGGGAGGGAGAGCAGATCGGAATGTCCCTCACGGGCGGGCTCGATGGCCGCTTGATCCTCGCCTTGGCGGACCGACCGCCCGGAACGCTCCCGTGTTATACTTTTGGAGGATCGTACCGGGATTGTGCCGATGTCCGACTTGCGCGAAAGCTGGCGCAGGCTTCGCGACAATCACACCAGATCATTTCGGTGGACGTCGCTTTTCTCAACCAGTTTCCCGAATTGGCAGAAAAATCAATCTACCTTTCCGACGGAGCCATGGATGCGTCGGGCGCCGTTGAACTGTATGTCAACCGGATCGCACGGCAGATCGCGCCCATTCGGCTGACGGGAAATTACGGGTCCGAAATCCTCCGGGGCAATATTGCTTTCAAGCCGCGTGCATTGAGCGCGGGACTTTACGATCCTGAATTCGCGCGCCTCGGCGAAGCCGCCGCCGAGAACTATGCACAGGAGCGGCGGTGCCGCCGGGCCTCATTCATCGCGTTCAAACAAGTCCCGTGGCATCATTATTCACGACTCGCGGTGGAGAAATCCCAGCTTACACTGCGCACGCCCTATCTGGATAACGACCTCGTGCGGCTCATCCATCAAGCCCCGGGCGACTTGGCGGAGAGCGGCACCCTCTCCGCGCTCCGACTCATCTCCGAAGGCAGCGCGCCATTGGGCCGCATCCCCTCCGATCGCGGCCTGCTCTACCGTCCCCTGCCGCTGCTGACCCGGGCGCACCATTTGTATCAGGAGTTCACCGCCAAGGCTGAATATGCCTATGACTACGGGATGCCTCAATGGCTTGCCCGCATGGACCATTATTTGGCTCCGCTGCATTTGGAACGGCTGTTTTTGGGACGCCACAAATTCTATCATTACCGGGTTTGGTATCGCGGCCCGCTGGCCCATTACCTCAGGGAAGTGCTGTTGGATTCCACTGCCCAGAGCCGGCCTTATCTTCGCAAAGGCGGGCTGGAGAAACTCCTCACGGGACACATCGCAGGCGGGCAAAACCACACTTTGCAAATTCATCAAGCGCTGACGTGTGAACTCATTCAGCGACAGCTCATCCAACGGCCATGGGAACACGCGCAATGAGCCTTCCCCACCTCACCGTCTGCGTTTGCACCTGGAAACGCCCTGCTTTTCTGCGCCGTTTGTTGGAGAGCCTGGAATGCCAGAAAACCCAAGACCGGTTCACCTACTCCGTGGTGGTCGCTGACAACGACCGATTGGAATCCGCGCGACCCATTGTGGAGGCATTTTCCTGCCCCGCCGTTGTTTATTGCGTCGAACCGGAGCAGAACATCGCACTCGCCCGAAACAAAGCATTGGCATTTGCAGCAGGCGACTATGTGGCCTTCATTGACGACGACGAACTTCCCGAGCCGAATTGGCTCCTCGCCCTGTTCACGGCGTGCGAGGCGCATCGCTCCGATGGCGTCCTGGGGCCGGTGAAACCGCTTTTTGAAGAGCGGCCTCCGGGATGGCTTGTTCTCGGAAAATTCTGCGAACGGCCCGCCTATCCCAGCGGAACCGTCCTTGACTGGAGGCAAACCAGGACGGGGAATGTTCTCTTCAAACGCGGGATTTTACGGGGCGTCGGCGAACCATTCCGGGCGCAGTTCTGCGACGGCGGCGAGGACAACGATTTCTTCCGGCGCATGATGGAAAGCGGCCGTGTCTTCACTTGGTGCAATGAAGCCGTGGTCTTTGAACTCGTTCCCCCCGCGCGGTTCAAGCGCAGCTACGTTCTGAAGCGCGCGCTTTTGCGCGGGCAGAACCAAAGACATTATGCAACCTGGCGCAGTATCGCGAAGTCCACCGCCGCCTGCGCCCTCTACACTCTCGCACTTCCATTCCTCCTCTTCACGAGACATCACATCTTCATGAAGTATTTGATCCGTCTCTTCGATCACGCAGGACTCCTCCTTTCCGCCTTTGGCGCCCAACCGCTTGGGGAGAAATATCTTGGCGACTAAACCGCAGCGCACCCGATTTTGTCAGGCACAAACACCGCCTCCGCAGCGATTCTCAGATCATGGGTTCTGCCCGTAACACATCCATCCTATGAAATACCATCGGCTCTTCGGCAGTGTCGGCTTCGCTCTTCTTCTGGTTTCGCAAATCACCGGATTCGGCGAGATCATCCCCGCCAATCGACGCATCACCTGGCAGGGAAACACTGGCATTCCCGGCGGGGTTCCCGTCCGGACAACGGTCTTTGCCAATGTCAAAAACGCCCCATACAGCGCCCTAGGGAATGGCTCGCATGATGACACAAGCGCCATCCAGTCGGCCATCAACGCCTGCCCTGCAAACCAGGTCGTGTATCTCCCCACCGGGACGTATCACGTGACCGGAATGTTCACGATCAACTCGCCGATCACTATTCGCGGCGACGGGCCGGGAAAAACCATCATCGACGCCTATGGCTCCGGCAGGGCGGTCTTCGCATTCAACGCCTCAACTAATGATTATAGCTACGGCACTCCGCCCACGCCCGTCCACAACATCACGGGAGGCTTAACCGCGGGCTCCACCTCGATCACCTTGGACAGCGCGAGCAGCGTCGCGGTCGGCGGTTACCTGATGATTGATCAACTCAACGACAGCAGTTTTGTCACGATCGTCGGGAACGAAGGCTCCTGCACCTGGGCCAGCCGCGCCAGCGGAACCCGCGCCATGGGGCAAACCGTGGAGGTCACCTCCGTGAACGGCACGACCATCGGCATCTCTCCCGGGCTTTACACCACCTACCAGGCTTCACTGTCTCCGCAAGCCGTCGTGGTGAGCCCGGTTGTCAAAAATGCCGGGGTCGAGAATCTGACAGTACGCTGCAATAATACCGGTTACACCGCCAACTTCAACATGACCGCCTGCGCCTACTGCTGGATCAAAAACGTGGAGGATGACTATGCGGACGGCGATCATGTCGATTGCTTCACCTCCTATCGTTGCGAAATCCGCGACAGCTACTTCCACGATGCGTTCTCCCACTCCCCGGGGCAGACGGACGCCTGTGTTTTTCTCGCCAAGAAGACCTCCGGTTGCCTGGTGGAAAATGATATCCTCTGGCGTCTGCACGTTTCGATCATGCTCAACTGGGGCGCATCCGGCAACGTGATCGGCTACAATTACTCCACGCAAACCTTCGATTCGGGCAGCCCAAACGTCCTCATGCAAGACCTCTCCTGCCATGGCGCGCACCCCATGTTCAATTTATGGGAAGGCAATTATGCGCTTTCGCTGCACCCCGACAGCACGTGGGGTTCGTCCAGCCACGGCACGGCGTTTCGCAATTACATCGCGGGAACCTCGACGGCAAATCCCCCGCTGACAGGCCGCGGACCGGTTGTGACAGGCTCCACCTGGCAACAATACCAGGCGAATCGCGCCATCAACCTGGATTTCGCCTCCGTCTATTACAACATCATCGGGAATGTTTTGGGGAACTCCTATTTCAAAACCAACAATGGCGTTTATATGGTCGTTGCTCCCGCAGCGCGCAGCTACGACACCTATCGCTACATCTTCAGCCTGGGCTATACCGGCGCGGGGGACGGCGGCGGGGACGCCCTGGAGAGCACCAAGCCGTCAACGACCATGATCAATCATGGAAATTGGGACATCGTCACCGGCACTCAAAAATGGGATCCTAATATTTCGGATCATACCTTGCCCAACAGCCTGTATCTCACGGCAAAACCGGCATGGTTTGGAACTCTGAACTGGCCGCCTATCGACCCGGCGAACCCTTCCACAGCCGTCCCAACCAGCCTTCCGGCGGGTTATCGCTTCGTGAATGGGACGAACCCGCCCAGTTCCGGCGCGACGACGCCGCAACCGCCACAGAACCTGAAAGTCACGCCCTAGCATTTTCCACTGCGATTGATCCCGTTGGCCAATGACTCCGCGCGTCTCGATCCTCATTCCCGCGTTTAATGCGGGCAGGTGGGTTTCCGAGACGATCCGATCCGCCGCCGGACAGACGTGGCCGTGCAAGGAAATCGTCCTCGTGGACGACGGTTCCACGGATGGCACCGCCGCCATCGCGCGCCGCTTTGCTTCACCGGAAATCGCGATTCTCACGCAACCCAATCAAGGCGCGGCGGCGGCAAGGAATACCGCATTCGCGCATTGCCAGGGGGATTACATCCAATGGCTGGATGCCGATGACGTGCTGGCGCCGGACAAGATCGAACGGCAGATGAAGGCGCTGCAGCTTTGCGAGGACAGGCGCACGCTGCTCTCCTGCGCCTGGGGGCATTTTACCAAACGCCCCAGGCAAGCGGCGTTTACCCCCACCGCGCTCTGGTGCGATCTGGAGCCGGTGGAATGGTTGCTGCGGAAAATGGAGCAGAACATCTATATGCAAACAACCGCATGGCTCGTCAGCCGGGAGTTGACACAAGCCGCAGGGCCCTGGGACACCCGGCTGTGGGTGGACGACGATGGAGAATATTTCACCCGGGTCATCCTCGCCAGCGAACGGGTGCAATTTGTGCCGGAGGCCAGGGCCTATTATCGCAGTTCGGGGCTCGAGAGCCTGAGCCGGATCGGCAGATCCAAACGCAAGAGGGAGGCGCAATTGCTTTCCGTGGAATTGAGCATCGCGCACTTGCGTGCCGTGGAGGAAAGCCAACGCGTGCGCGCGGCGTGCCTTGCGTATTTGCAAATGTATCTGAACTACGTCCACCCGGGAGACCCGGCGTTGCTCGAACAGGCGGATCGGCTTGCCGCCTCGCTCGGAGGCCGACTCGCTCCGCCAACTTTGACGTGGAAACACACCTTGCTGCGAACCGTGCTCGGCGCAAGCGCCGCAAACAACGCCCGCTTCCAATACCAAAAATTAAGGGGTTCCCTTCAATCCCTCCTCAACACCTGACCCTCCATGCACTACTTATTCATCTATTCGAGTCCCGGAATCTTGGGAGGCATTGAAACCCTCATCGTGCGAATGTCCCGCTGGCTTTTGCGCGAGGGCAACGCGGTCACGTTGATCGCCAACAAGGTCGAGGACTGGAAGCATCTCCTCCCCGGGCAGGTCCGCGTGGTTGCGTTGGGCGAGCGGTACGCGCAGCTCTACTATTATTTTCACGCGGGAAAACTGCTAAGGGAGTGCAAAATTGCCGCGCCAGACGTGATCAAAAGTTTTGACATCCAATCCTCGTGGATCGCCTGCCAAATGGCGGCGCTGTTTGGCAACGGCTGCAAAGTCGTCTCCGGAGATTACAACCCGTTTGTGTTTCGCGACTACTCGGAGGCGCAATGGGCCGCATGGGAAAGACCTTCCCTGTGGTTCCGGAATTTCATCGACTGCATCCCCTCCAGCGCCCGCCTCTTTTGCAGCCAGGATCAATTGGATGAACTGCACCACCTCTACCGGCAAACCGGAATTTTGTGGCCGCTCCCGATGGATTCCAACGAATTCCTCCCGACGGTTCGCCACCCCAAACCCGGAAAAATTGTCTCCGTGGGGCGGTTGTCTCCAATGAAGGAATATAATTTTTACATGATCGACGTGATCAAGGAGCTGATCGATAAAGGGCGCGCAGTCACCTGGTCCGTTTATGGGAAAGGGGAATTTGAGGAACCGATGCGGGAACGCATCCGGCAACACAAGCTCGAAAAGGTGATCACCCTGGAAGGCGAAGTGCCCTACAACCGCTTTTGGCAGGTGCTTGCGGACGCCTCTGTTTTCGTCGGCATGGGAACTGCCATTTTCGAGGCGGCGCTCTTTAAGGTCCCAAATGTCACGGCGGTTCCCTTCGACCTGAAAGGCCTCACGTGGGGGCCGGTGCATCAATTTCCCAAGGGCAGCCTTGGCCCGGCAGACTTCGCGCCCCCCTGCCTGAAGGTCGTGGATGAAATCGAACGCATTCTGTGCTTGAGCCCTTCGGAATACCGCGCGGAAGCAGAGGCCGTGTACCGGCACGTGCAGGGTCACGAAATCAACGCATCCATGCAGCGCTTTCTCGATCTCGTTCAAAACGCCGAACCGGTCACGTTGAAAATAGGGCGCTATCTAAGCAACTATCCCTGCTGGCTCCTCCGCAAAGCCTGGAAAATGCCGGGCAAGATATAGGGCCGATTTGGCATTGAAAATCGAAGAGATGCCGAGGGTCTGGAACGCGCGATGCGCGCCTGAACCAAGGCGGTAAAGTTTTCTCCCCGCAAGATGCAAACCAACGTCCTGGAATACTTCGAACGCACAACCTTGCAGCGCGCCGAAAAAATCGCCGTTGTGGATCGCGGTGCGTTGGTTACTTACGGGGAGCTACGCAATGAAGCGTCGGCCCTTGCGGGACGGTTGATTTGCACCGGAGCCACAGCCAACAGCCCCGTCGCCGTTTTTCTTCCCAAAAGCAAGGATGCGGTTATTTCGATCCTGGCGGTGCTCCATAGCGGAAACTTCTATGTGCCCCTCGATGTGAAATCGCCGACGCCCAGACTCGCTGCGATTCTGCAAAATCTGGAGCCACTGCGGGTGATTGCAAACAAGGCCACCCAGGCAGCTCTGGCCAAGGCGGGCTGGCCACTGGAAAAAACGATTCTGATCGATGATGCGCCATCACCAGAGGCGAACGCGCATCCCCTTCCCTCCCGCCACTCTGGAATCATCGACACGGATCCCGCCTACATCATTTACACCTCGGGCTCGACGGGGATTCCCAAAGGGGTGGTCATCCCGCACCGTGGCGTGGTGGACTACATCGACTGGGCCAGAGACTGCTATGCCATCACAGAAAGCGAAGTCATAGGGAGTCAGGCCCCCTTCTATTTCGACAACTCCACGCTCGATTTATACCTTTGCCTTGCATGCGGCGCGACGTTGAATCTAATCCCGGAGGAGTTGTTCGCCTTCCCGCTCCAGTTGATGGATTACGTGCGCACCGCTGGCATCACGACCATCTTTTGGGTGCCTTCAGTGATGACCAACGTGGCGAACTTCAAAATCCTCGATAACGCCGAACCGCCGCCCTTGCGGAAGATTCTTTTTGCCGGCGAGGTCATGCCCACGCGCACGCTCAATTATTGGCGGAATAAATTTCCCCACGCGCTGTTTTCCAACCTCTACGGGCCGACCGAAATCACGGTGGACTGCACTTATTACATCGTGGATCGTGTATTCCCGGAGGGCGACTCTTTGCCCATCGGGTTCCCCTGTCGCAACTCCGACATCCTGATTCTCAACGAACAGGATCAACCGGCGTCAGGCTGTGAGCACGGCGAGTTGTGCGTGCGCGGCAGCTCGCTGGCGCTCGGCTATTGGAATGCGCCCGACAAAACCGCTGCGGCCTTCACCCAGAATCCGCTCAACCCACATTACCCGGAGCGCATCTACCGCACCGGCGATCTTGTGCACCGCAATGAACGAGGGGAAATTCTTTTCATGGGGCGGAAGGATTTTCAAATCAAGCACCAAGGCTATCGCATTGAGCTGGGTGAAATCGAACTGGCGGCAACGGCGATCGATTCCCTGCGCACGGCGTGCGTGCTCTACAATCAGGCCCGGCAGGAAATCACGCTTTTTTTTGAGTCCGACGAGAACCTCTCGCCAGGCTATATCCGGGAACGCCTTTCAGCACGGTTGCCGAAGTACATGCTGCCCACCGCGTTTCACCAATTGGAGCGGCTTCCGCTCAACGCGAATGGCAAAATCGACCGACTCAGGCTGGCTGCCTCTTTCGTTTGAGGTATGTATGGGGTGGGTCCGATCGGCGCAGGAGGTTTTCGATGCAATGAGCTGGGTAAAAGCGCATGGGATTACCTTCTGCACAAACATCTATCCCACCCAGGAGAAGATCGAGGGATGGATCGCGCACAACCAACTCAGGGCTGTGCGCTGCGGGGATTCCGCGTTTTTCTTGCGGCGGGACCGGGACTTTTGGCGGCTCGATTTTTGCGCTCCCGACGCGGATGCGTTGCGCAGGGACTTGGGTGCGTTGAGGCAATTGCAAACGGAGCGGGTTGTGAGCGAGCTCGTGGGAAAAGCCGAAACATTGGACGCATTGCTGCCCGCTCTGGAAAGCGCCGGGTTGCGGCGCTACAAGTGCCTGGCACGCATGGTGCGCACGGCCTGGAAGGGAACTCCCGCTGCACCTGGGGATGGCGTCGTCCTGCCGGACAAGCGCGATGCCCCATCGATCCTCGGTTTGATCGAGGCGACATTCGACCGTTTCGCCGAACAAATTCCTACCCAGGAAGAAATTGAAGCAGCCATTTACTCCCGCCAAATATTGACGCTGCGCTGCGGCGAAGCCCTTGCAGGTTTGCTCTATTACGAAACGCGCGGAGTCACTTCCACCCTGCGGTATTGGGTGGTTGCGCCGGCCTTTCAGGGGCGGAGCGTGGGCGCAGCGCTCATGCGCCATTATCTCGCCACTCAAGAGCAAGTCCGACGGTTCGTCCTCTGGGTGGACTCCGACAACCAAAACGCGATTTCCAAATACGGGCATTACCACTACGCAACAGATGGGGTGGTTGATCATGTCCTGGCAAACGAATGGATTGCACAATGAAAAGCGTTTCTCAAATCCTGCAGGAAATCCGCCCCGAGCAAGATTTCGCGGCCTCTTGCAATTTCCTCGCCGACGGCCTGCTCGACTCCTTCGACATCGTTTGCCTGGTGGCGGCGCTGGAGAAAAATTTCTGCATTTGCATCCAGGGGAAGGACATCCTTCCGAAGAACTTTTGCAACGCCCCGGCCATCGGCGCGCTGTTGATGAAATACGGTGTCGAATCATGAATTTCACATTCCATCGCAAACGCGTTTCGGGAATTCTCGCCGTCCTTCCGGCGCGGGAGATTTCCTTTTTCGAGGAGATGAAGAACTACAATTTCCCCGAGGCGCGCTCCCTCAAGCTCATGGAAACCATGGGCTACAACAAGCGCCGCGCCGTGGAGGATGGCGTCTGCTTGTCGGACCTCGCCGTGTTCGGCCTGCAAAACCTTTTTGAACGCGGCCTTCTTCGCCCCGCCGAAATTGACGCGCTGCTGGTCCTCACGAGCAGCCACGACTACATCCTCCCGCCGACAAGCAATGTCATCCAGGGCCGCCTCTGCTTGAAGCAGGAGATGCTCTGCCTGGACATCAGCCAGAACTGCGCAGGTTTTGTCGTGGGCTTGACGCAGGCCTTCATGCTGCTGGAGCAGGAGAATATCCGCAAGGTGGTCCTCATCAACGGAGACATCCTCAGCCAGCGGGCCTCGCCCAAGGATCGCAGCATTTACCCGATGATCGGGGATGCGCTCACCATCACCGTTCTTGAGCGCGACCCTCAAAATTCGGTCATCCACGCCGACATCAAAATGGATGGTTCGCGAAGCGAAGCGCTGATGATCCCCGCGGGCGGGATGCGGCTCCCCTGCTCTCCCGAGACGGCCCTTCTCGAAGACGCGGGCGACAGCAACCTCCGCGCCAAGAATCATCTCCGCATGGAAGGATCGGCCATTTTCAATTTTGTGCAGACGGAGGTTCCGCCGCTCGTCGAGGGCCTGCTTGCGCGGGCCGGTGTAACAGTCGAGGCCGTGGACTATTTCCTCTGCCACCAGTCCAACCGCTTCATGCTTCAAAAGCTCGCCGACAAAATGAACGTCCCCCACAACAAAATGCCCAGCAACGTCGTCGAAAACTTCGGCAACAGCAGCGGCGCAACCATTCCGGTAGCCATCACCTTCAACCTGGCAGAGCGCCTCAAAAATGGCCAGGCCCTCACTTGTCTCGCCGGCTTTGGGGCAGGCTTGACGTGGTCAGCCCTGCTCATGCGCATGGGCGACCTGACCTTCTGCGAACTGATTTCATTTCCTTAAACATCAAATACTATGGACGAATTCTTAAAACAAATCGCAGACGCGCTGGAAATGGAAAGCGTCCGCGAAACCGACGAGCTCGCCGCATTGCCTCAACTCGACTCGATGGGGGCCCTCTCTGTGATCGCCATGCTCGACGCCCGATACAGAGTCAACCTCAGCACCACGGACATCGGACGCCTGAAAACCTTCGGCGAACTCTGGAAATTGGTGCAGTGCGTGGACCTAAAAAAAGGCTGTGTATGATTCATACCATTGTCGCCGAAGGTTTCGGCATTCGTCATCGCCCCGTGCGGATGGAAGACGCCCCATTCCTTTTCTGGTTGCGAAACCTGGAGCACGCCAAGGGCAAGGTGGGCGATTCAGCCGCGGATGTCGCAAGCCAGGAAGCCTGGATTGAAGCCTACTTCGAACGCGAAAATGATTGCTATTTCGTGATCGAAACGGCCTGCGGCGTTCCCGTGGGCGCATGGGGTGTTTACGACATGACCGATGAGAGCGCCGAGATAGGGCGCTGGATCATGCAGCCAAAGACGCCCGCAGCGATCCCGAGCATCATCCCCGGCATGGACCTCGTCTTTAATGAGTTCGGGCTGCACAGCCTGCGGACCAAGGTCGTCTCCTCCAACCGGCGCGTGATCCTGCTCGATCGCCAGATCGGGTTCAAAGAGACACATAGCGAACCGGCCGCCCAGATCATAGGCGGCAAGCCCGTGGACCTGATCCACATGGAGATGAAATCCGAGGACTGGCCCCAGATTCGTAAAAACTTGATGCCGATGGCCCTGATGCTTGAGGTGCAAGTTCGCAAATGGGAACAGGAAGCCGCACGCGCCCCTCATCTCTCCAGCGTTCTCTAGCTACCCCGCCATGCAGCATTCCATCACCATAGAAGATTTCGGCGTGCGTCTCCGCCCTGTTCAGCTTGATGACGCCCCGTTTATTGTCTGGCTGCGCAACACGGATCACGCGAAGGGACGCATCGGCGATTCCGCGCAAGATGTGGCAAGCCAGGAGCAATGGCTGCGTGCCTACTTCGAGCGCGCCAGAGATTACTACTTTATTATTGAAACGGCTTGCGGAATACCAGTTGGCACGTATGGCATCTACAATATTGAAGACCACCACGCGGAGTCAGGACGCTGGATCGTCCGGCCCGACGTGCCCGCTGCCCTCCCCGGAATCATCCTTGCAAACGAAGTAGCATTCGAGCGGCTTGGGCTCAGCAAACTGATCGGCTATACAGTCTCGACCAACTTTCGCGTAATCTCGCTGAATCGGAAACTGGGTTATAAAATGACGGGCAGCACACCAATCACCCAGATCATCGGTGGCAAGCCCGTGCAACTGGTTGGGTTTGAATTACACGCCGCAGATTGGTTCAAGATTCGTGAAGCCCTCCGGCCCCTGGCCCGTCTAGCAGGGGAAAAAATCCGCAACTGGGAACAAAGCGCCGCATCGCGCCCCCCGATATTTTAGCAGGCAATATTGACGCATGTATCCGCAGGATTCCATGCGATATCAAGCAGAGGAGACTTCCAACAAGGAGGAGAGGTATGAAAGCAATCAGGATCATCGCTGCATTGTTCGTGATGCTCGCATCGGTTACAACGCGCGCGGCCGTGCCGGTCATCGCGATTCACGACTCGGAGCTGACGCGCGCTCTGGAGACCCGGCCAGCCAGCGCCACCACACCAACCTACGATGGAACGACCGGTTTCGAATGGTGGCTTACGCAGTGGCATTATTTCGTGATGCCCGAATCCATGAAAGAAGCGCTGCGCTCCGACGGAACTCCGTTCACAGTGGTCGGCGATGCGGATATCAGCGCCGGAAAGTTGCTGGACAGCAATGGGCAGCCGCAATTTCCCATCGTCATCAGCCTGGCTGCAGAAGCGATCAACGATAACGAGATCCAGCCGCTGCTGGACTACGTTTCCGCCGGAGGCACCCTCCTGGTGGGGTCGTCCTCGTTCACGCGCAAAAGCGATGGGACAACCCGCGGGGATTTCGCCATCGCCAATGCCTTGGGGGTTCATATGGCGAGCGCCAGCCTCTCCAACTGGGCTATGAGTTACTCCGTCAACAAACAGATCGACCATCGCCTGGTATCCCACATCCCCAGCGGCGTGCTGACCTGGAAAATGCCCTGGAGCGCGGAAGAGATTCCCTTGGGAATCTCCCCCTCCCACGTCTATTGGGGACCGCACCCGGCCTGGCAGGTGCAGGCGGGCGACGCGCAGACTCTCGTGCTCAACGATGTCGGCCCCTACATCTCGGTGAAAAATTACGGCAAGGGACGGTTCATTTACCATGCGGCGCTGCAACCCTTGATCGGGCGTGGCGGCTGGGCTCCCGGAATGTATGCTTATATGATTTTCCGCAACGCGATCCAGTGGGCCTTCGAGGCGCAATCCCTGCCGATCCCCCGCCTGAGCCCCTGGCCCTACCCTTACGACGCTGCGCTCAACGTGCGGCATGATTTCGAAAATGATCAAAGCTTGATCAGCGGAATCGAAGCCTCTGCCCAGTATGAAAACTCCGTGGGGGCCAAAGGTGACTACTACTTTTGCACCGGTGCCTTGCGCGTGGACATGGGCAACTCCGCCTCCACGGTTGCCAGCCTGCAACGGGCAGTAACGAATTATAATGCCACGATTGGTCCGCACAATGGCGGGCTGCGCAATCCCAATAACCCTTCGCTCACCAATGCCGACTACGACTACTGGCACTGGGGGCCGGACGAGGCGCTGGACGCGACTCCCAGCGGCTACGCCAACGGAAAGGCCTATGCCTTGGCCTCTCTGGGCAACGCGTTCCAAGATGTCGAAGGCTGGCTGGTTGGCCTCAACAACGCCAAGGGAATGCGCGTCTGGGTCTCACCCTATTTCAACAGCACGCGGGAGGATTCCTTTGACATCCTGGGCCAACTGGGAGTCGTCACTGCCGGGGAGGAAAAACTCACGCCTTTCCCCACTTGGACGCTTTCCACGCGCACCTCCGGCAAGCGCTATCCCTTTTTAACTCTGCCGGTGAGCGACTGGTATGTCGGAACCACAATCGGGCAGGCAATGGACTATCACAGCTCCGCGTCCATGCGGGCGGCGGTGGATTTCTATTACAACCTCGGCGCGTTGATCAACATTTACGCACACATGTCCTCCGTTTCCGGGGTGGAGCAGGAATACGTGGCCTATAGCATGACCAAGCCCAGAATTTGGTCTGCGAACGCCACCGATGTCTATTCCTGGTGGCTCAAACGCAGCGGAGCGCAAATCGTCCCCAGCTTAGGGAACAACGGCAACCAGACCGTGCTCACGCTCTCCATCACCGGGGCGACCGATCCTCAAACCGCCGTGGAAGCCTGGCTTCCCCTGGCGACCTACTCCGGGCTCGAAGTGCGGCGCAATGGAGTTCTGGCAGGCACTTCCGAGTTCCGCACCAACGGCCAACTCGTGCGCGTGCTCGTCGGGACGACTGTCAACACGGTGGAAATCCGCTACACGGCCGCGCAGGTGGTCGCAGCAAATGACGCCTACTCCGTTGCCTCGGGAAAAATCCTGACCGTGGCCGCACCCGGAGTGCTCGCCAATGACACGGCCTCGGGCGGCTCAAGCCTCACGGCGGCACTGGGGAGCGCGCCGACGCATGGAACGCTCAACCTGAGCACCAACGGAGGGTTCACGTACACGCCAGTCGCGGGGTTTAGCGGAACCGACAGCTTCACCTATCGCGCAAGCGACACCTTGGGGAACTCGGGAACCGCCACCGCGAGCATCACCGTCGCGCCATCTGTAAACCAGCCTCCCACGGTGAGTTTGACCAGCCCGGCCAACGGAGCCAGCTATACCCCGCCCGCCACCATCCTCGTGAGCGCCTCGGCCAGTGACAGCGACGGCACGATCAGCAAAGTCGAGTTCTACAATGGCGCCACCTTGCTCGTGACCCTCACTGCCAGCCCCTACAGCGTCACCTTCACAGGGGTTCCGCTGGGAACCTACACCGTCACAGCAAAAGCCTATGACAATGCGGGCGCGGCAACGACAAGCGCGCCGGTCACCGTAAGCGTCACAACAACACCCACACCCACACCGACGCCCACACCGACGCCCACACCGACGCCC